>NZ_JBJMLX010000163.1:0-4713 GCF_045805085.1 Niastella sp. | reverse complement strand
TCCATTTGTTGAACTGGCAGAAACGCTGATCGGGAAAGGATATCATGTTACTATTTATGATGAATACGTCCGGTTGTCGACACTCATCGGCGCCAACAAAGCTTACATCAATGAACGGTTACCGCATTTATCAGATCACCTCACCTATAATCTGGAAACCGCCATTTCTGAAAACGATGTGGTGATAATAAGCCATAAAAATTTCGACGCAAAAACCTATCGCCATCTGCTGAAAGAGAAAACGGCGATAATTGATCTGGCCAGAATTCATGAACTGGAGGAATTAGCCAATTATGAAGGTATTTGTTGGTAAACAATCGTTCTATTAATCTTTAAAAGCTTACGGCCATGCCTGGTCAAAAAATAAAACAGGATATCCCCTTCGTGGCGATAGACCTGCTCCCCCTCTTTTTTATTTTACCTATCGCCCACTACTTTTTCAGGGATTTCAAATACTCAAAGGGCGAGTTGATCACCTTATCGATATTTGTTTTTCTATGGTGCCTGGTGGAATACCTGGTCAAACACCGGTATACCAGGTTCTATCAAAAATTCCAGGAACGCATTTCCAGCCATTTCAAAACATACCTCACGCTTGTTATCACCGAGTGCGCCGTATTGTGGTTCATGCCCGTTTCTTCAGATTTCTGGAAATATGCCATCACCATTATGCTCGGTGTTTTCGGACTCGATCTGCTGATTAATTTCCTGATCATTGAAATTATAAGCGGCAATACCGGCAACCCGAAGTATGTTATTGTAGCCGGCACCGGCAACAAAGCAAAAATTATTGAAGACCAGGTTAACACCAGTCATAACAGCGGTTATCACCTTAAAGGATTTATCAGTTGCGACCAGTTGGATGAATGCATGATCGAAAGCAAAAAAGTGCTGAGTAACCTGGACAATATCAATGAATTTCTGCAAGTCAATGACATCGATGAAATTGTTATTGCCCTGCCGGATGACCAGAAAAAGAACATTCTAAAAGTATTGACCGTTGCCGATTATTATGGTATCCGGGTAAAATATGTGCTGGACTATCATGAGCTGTTTGGCAACCATTACAAAATTACCCGGCTGGGTCAGGTTGATACAGTAAACATAAGAGAGTTACCCATTGATGGAAAACTGGCCGGCTTCTTTAAAAATTGTTTCGATAAAATATTTGCAGCCATCGCCCTTATCTGCCTGCTTCCATTATTCCTGATCGTTGCACTGATAATTAAAATAGAATCGCGCGGCCCTGTTTTTTATTGCCCTATCCGCATAGGCAAAGGGGGCAAACCCTTCAAAGTGTACAAGTTCAGAAGTATGCGCGAAAATGATGATTGTGCTGGTGGTATCCGTTCTACCCAATGCAATGATCCCCGCATTACCCGCCTAGGTAGGATACTGAGAAAATACAGCATCGATGAGCTTCCGCAGTTTATTAATGTATTACTGGGAAGTATGAGCGTAGTGGGCCCCCGGCCGCATAGAAGATTTCTGAATCGGCAGTTACAGGAAAATGTTTATCACTATATGCTGCGGCAATACGTGAAACCAGGAGTAACCGGCTGGGCGCAGGTGAATGGGTGGCGCGGCCCAACCGATACCGAAGAACAAAAACGGCAACGCACGCTGCACGACCTCTGGTACATTGAGAACTGGTCGTTCCGGCTCGATATAAAAATTATTTTCCTTACCATATTCAGCCCCAAAGCACACCATGCTGCTTTTTGATACCCCTTACTTAGAACCTCTAAACATGTAGTTATGAAACTGACAGCCGCACAATACGAAAAAATAGCCGCCTCTACTTTTTTAGTTACCGGGGGAGCCGGCTTTATCGGATCGCACATCGCTGAATTTTTACTGAACGCCGGCGCCCGTAAAGTGCGGGTACTCGACAATATGGCAACGGGACATTTTCGCAATATGGCGCCCTTTGCCAACCATCCTCATTTTGAATTTACAGAAGGCGACATCTGTAATGTGGATACCTGCAGGGTTGCCTGCAAAGGAATAGATTATATAATTCAGGAGGCAATGTCAGTAGCAATTACTATTCCGATGAAGGACCTCATCACTACCGGAAGTGTGGATGCAAGTGGTTTTTTAAACATACTGGTAGCGGCATATGAAGCGAAAGTAAAACGTTTTGTGTATGCGTCAGGTTCCTGCATATACGGAAATAATGACGAGACGCCCACTACGCAATACATGAATGAACATTATGCCGCCCTGTTTACCAGGCTCTATGGTATGGAAACCATCGGACTTCGGTATTGCAATGTATTTGGCCAGCGACATAACCCGCAAAGCGAGTATGCTGCCTACATTCCCAAATTCGTGATGCAGTTTATGAAGCATGAATCCCCGGTCATCAATGGAACCTGTGAATATGCATACGATTTTACTTATGTAGAAAATGTAGTGGAGGCTAATATCCTGGCACTCCTCACTGCTAACCCCAAGGCGGTAAACCAGGTATATAATATAGGCTTTGAAGAAAGAACGTCTTTAGATCAGCTGGCCATGTACCTCAGGGAATTTTTGAGTGCTTTTGACATCAGTATCACCAGTGTGAATATAGCGCAGAAACATACACTGAACGATACTGCGCATCCGGTAGCTTTTATAGACAAAGCAAAAAAACTGTTGGGTTATAACCCCGGGTATTCGCTGAGAAATGGTTTACTAAAATCAGTAAGCTGGTATTGGGCCTACCTGCCTATGTATAATAAAGAGATTGAAGAAAAAAATCACGGCACGCGGTTCGCCGACGCCCTTACGGCATAAATTAATTCTTCCATGCACTTAGCCCGGCGTTCTACCCGGTAGGATGTCGGGTATTTTAAGACAGAAAATATTTTGTATATGTCATTCACTGCTTCAGCAACTAAATCAAAAACCATTGTATCACTTTTTCAGCAAGATCTTGAAAGAACAGAACTCTTGTCGGGAGAAAAAGTTTTTAATCTGTTGGAAGATACCAGGTTCCTGGGTGAATGGAACCATCTATGGAAAGCCTGCCCCTGGGCTACGGTTTTTCAGAGCCCTTCTTTCGTGGCCACATGGTATCGGATTTACAGAAAGGATTTCGTTCCTGTATTAATCAGGACTATACAAGCAGGAAAGGTGACAGGATTGCTAACGCTGGCTGCAGATAAGAATGGCCTGATAACCGGAGCCGGGGCAAACCAGGCAGAGTACCAGGTATGGCTTACAGCAGATGCCAATGACGAACAGTTCATTAAAAATGCATTGCTTGAATTACGCCGGGTGTATCCCCGAAGAAAGATCCTGCTTAAATACATTCCGGCTGAAGTTTCATTGGGCTTTGCAGAAAAAGAAGCCAAATGGCGTCGGCGCTGTTTTATAAAAATATCTGCCCACCCTTTAATGATCGTTAACGGAAATCAACTTACCAATGAGCTCAGAAAGAAAAACAGAAAGGAAAAGATCAACAGGCTAAGCAGGCTGGGTGAGTTAACATTTGAACGCATCAATAATTACCAGGCGTTTGCTTCTGTTTTTGATGAACTGGCCCTGCAATCTGATTTCAGAAAAGGAGCTATGTATAATAAAATAGCTTTTAAGAACGATCCATTAAGAAAGGAATTTTTACTGGCGTTATTTGAACAAAATGATATTCATGCAACCGTTTTAAAGATCAATGATAAAATAATTTCATCGAATGTAAGCTTGCAGGGACCCAACCAGGTCCATTTGCAGGGCATCAATTCCTTTGATGCGGTCTATGCCCGGCATTCTCCCGGTATTATTCATTTTTTGATGCTGGGTAAAATGCTGGCTGATGAAGGCGTGAAAGTATTTGACCTTACACCCGGGGCAGATCCTTATAAGGATATGCTGGCTACCCAACATACCAAAGCGGCCACTTTGAGTGTTGGCAACAACTTACATGGCTTTACCGGTCGCTTGAAATACGGCATCCACAATTACCTGAAAAGTAAAGCACTTGGTTTTGGAATAAAAGCGCAAACTTTAAAAAAGGTACAACGGAATCTTACTATCTGTAAAACAAAGATCAGGAATATAACCCCTGCAGGCTTAGTTGCCATGAGCACCCGTTTTATTGAAAAATTAAAACGGCGCAGCGATGTATCAAAATGCTGGATCGTTCAATATCCCGCTTTGCCAACCACCGGTCTGTTACCCATTCAAAAAGACAATTTGCATAACCTGCTTGAATTTGATAACCATGAAACCTGGTTTAGCAAACAGGAATACCTGGCCGATGCTATGCGAAGACTGGAAATTGGCGAACATGGTTATAGCTGGGTTGAAAACGGAAAATTACTGGGATGCGCGTGGTTAACAAACGGCAGGCACGCTGTAGCTGAATCTGACACTGGTAAAAGGGACGGTTGGTTCATTTCACTGTCTGGGTTATACTATCACCAGAAAGGCCGTAAAAGGCTGTCCCTTTTTCTGCAATCAGTTGCCGCTGAACTGGCAGCCGATACAATATGCGAAACCTTTTATATCGTTAATAACTGCCAGGATCAGCATGTTTTTGAAAAGGCAGGGTTTGTTGCGGTTGAAACGCCGGAATTATCCTTTGAAGAACTTCAAACTACCAATCAGGCAAGAACCAAAACAAAAGAAACATATGAAGGCGCAGTGTCTGGCGCCGGGAAACCAGATACGGACTACACCATCGAATTAGTAACGGGTTCAGCAGTTACAGAGCTTTTGCAGGAC
>NZ_JBJMLX010000162.1:0-5055 GCF_045805085.1 Niastella sp. | reverse complement strand
TACTAAAAATGTAAAATGAACGGTAAAGTAAATGAAAAAGCGATAACTGTAATAACCGCCTGAATAAATTTTAAGGTATTTTAATGGGGGCTGCTGTTTACCGGTTGAATCAGGAATAAAAAATGCCACCCCGGGGAATCGGGATAGCTTTGTACCTTCACAAATAAAATCCTGCACATGTTTGAGATGCTTTTTGAACACCTGGCTCGTTTTGTTCACATCAACGAACAGGAACGGGAAATTTTACAAGCAAGGCTGCGATATAAAAAGGTATCAAAAAAGGATTTTCTTTTAAAGCAGGGACAGATCTGTACGGGTAATTTTTTTGTATTGTCAGGTTGTGTTCGATTGTATTCAATAACTGACAATGGGACAGAACAGATCCTTCAATTTGCCATTTCAGGTTGGTGGATCAGCGATTATCATAGTTTTCAAAACAACATTCCTTCAACATATAATATTCAGCCGGTAGAAGATTCTGAGATTGCCATCATTACCCGGTCAGATTCGGACGAACTGTTTCAACAAATTCCTGTATTGAATAATTATTTCAGGTTGCTGATGCAGCGCGCCTATACGGCGGCGCTTAGAAAAATGGAGTTGCTGTTGGTTACTTCTGCTGAAGACCGCTATTTTCAATTTGTAAACAACTATCCTGAATTTGTTCAACGCGTTCCGCAATACATGCTTGCGTCGTTTTTAGGTTTTACGCCCGAATTCTTAAGTATGCTCAGGGCGAAGGGTAGATCGGCAAATCATTCGTAATTATTGAAATACCACTTGAGTAGTGAAGCTGAGTGGGAAATTAAAAGCAGTTACAAGTTTCAGGTTCCAGGTTTCAGGAGAAAACTCAGCCTGGTTTTCCCTGTAACTTGAAACTTGTAACCTGAAACTCACACTTAGTACCTCAAAGGATCTAAGAAACTCCGGTGTTTATATTATATATATAACTATGCCTAATCCAGTGTAGGCTTCATGTGGGTGCTTACGCCTATCCGGTTCCATGCATTTATTGTAATGACGGCCATTATTACCTGGGCCAGTTTTTCTTCACCCAGCTGTTCCAGTGCCATGCTGTAGGTTTCGTCACTTACACCGTGTACCGAAATGTGCGTGATCTCTTCCGCCAGCGCCAGTACTGCCCGCTCGGTATCATTATAAAAAGGAGTTTCGCGCCAGGCACTCAACCCATAAATGCGTTGTTCGGTTTCGCCCAGTTTTCTCGCATCTTTTGTATGCATATTAATACAATAGGCACAACCGTTTATTTGGGATACCCTGATCTTTATTAATTCCTTTAATAAGGGCTCAATTTTACTTTGACCGAGATATTTTTCCAATGCAAACATAGCTTCGTAGGCCTTGGGTTGCACTTGTTGAATTTCTATCCGATTGCTCATGTTTTATTATTTTCCACAAAGCTACCAGCGGCTGGGGGTAAATAACTTAAACTACTTTAAGAAAGGGATGGGGTGGTTCGTTTAGATTTGTACCTATGAAAACAGGTAGGACCGCATTTGCACAACTTTTCACCCGGATAGCACTGGGGCTTGGCTTTCTGTTACCCGTATTTGACCGGTTGGGATTTTTAGGCGCATCCGGGTCTGGTAAGGCAGCCTGGGGCGATTGGGCGCATTTTATAGCGTATACGCACCAGTTAATGCCCTTTGCCAATTTATATACGGCGAATATTGCCGGTCTGGTAGCCACCATTGCAGAATGCGTGCTGGGTGTTTGTTTGATCGTTGGTTTTAAAACAAAATGGATGGGGTTGGGAGCGGCTATTATCACGCTTACCTTTGCTGCGTTCATGATCGCTTCCCTCGGCATTCGCGCTCCCTTCAACTACCCCGTATTTGTTTTTACCGGGGCCGGACTACTCCTATACACGCAGCAGATATTTCGCTGGAGTATTGATGAGTTATTAGTTAAAAAATAGCTATAGCTCCTTTCTTCATTTAAAAGAAAAATATTGAGCCCATATTCAACCTCGTTATAAAGGCATTTCGTATCTTTATAACGAGGTTTTAATTTAAAATGCCACCAGAAACATACATAGAAAATAATTTTGCCGGCAGCCACCGAAACCAGTTGTTTCCCATTTCTTCCCTTACTATCTCCTTACTATTGCCTTACTATTCCCTTGCTATTGTCTTGCTATTGGTATGCTGTATCCATACTTCATCCATACTTCATCTATACTTCATCCATACTTCATCCATGGCACATCCTGCTTTCACCCCTACTGTAGCAGTACTGCATACTGCCTGAGACTATACTGAAGCCATACTACGTATTGCCTGAGACTACTCTGCGGCACCTGCTTTCCGGTGCTGTAAATATACGGGTGCCAGAGAGGCATAGGTCTGTATAAACGTTACAACTATGAATTTCGTTCCTGCTTTAATAGGATTCGAAAGAACTCTATCTCCACTTAAAAGCAAAATAGCTGCATGGTTTATCTTCTACGTTGGTAATGCCATGCATTTTTCCGCTTTCCATGATGTACAGATCTCCAGGACCACCAGTATAGGTTTTGCCATCGATGACCATAGAGGTATTGCCCTCAGTGATTAATATCAATTCAGTTTCTACGTGTTGGTGTGGGGCATGGCTGGGACCGGCATGGTCCAATTGTGTAACGTGCATTTCAAAGTAGTCGGTCATGGCGGTGGAGCGTTCAAAGTATTTGCGTGAGCCGCCTTTTTCTGTCTTTTTAAATGAAAGGGAGTCTATGTTCAGGATCAATACACCACCAGCCTTTTTGCTTCGTTCCAGGTCCATTGGTTTTTTTGACCGAAAAGCAAAAGCATAGTAGGTGAGTGGTCCATTGCCCACATTCTCGAATGCCTGCATTTCCTGTGGCGGTATCAGGATCACGCTGCCGGCGCCTATAGTTTTTGTTTGATTGCCTACTGTGCATTTCATGGTGCCCTCCTTTACAATAATCAATTCTTCCCGGTCTTTTTGTGCGTGTGGCGGTTTTGGCTCAGCGCCTTTTTCCTGGGTGGTGGCGTGCACTTCAAAGTAATCAAATTCGGGGGTAGTACCCTGGATGAGTTTCCGGCTTTCACGATGATCGCCTTTAGTAACGGGCAGTTCGCTCCAGTGAATAATACCCGATGGAATGGGGTGCGTTTGGGCAAATGCGCTCAGGGTGATTAGCTGGATCAGGCAGGCAAGTATGATCTTCATATCGTAAGGTTTGGTAGCTGTTATAAATGATATGGAAATTTAAGGATTTATTGGAACAGGTTGCCAAAATCCTGGATTGACAGACTGCCGGCATTGGAGCCAAAGACCCAGGCAGAAGGACAACGATCAATTTTGTTCGTTTATTGGCAGCAAGTTCAAAGGTTTGGTGACCAGGTTGGTGACTTTACACCTGCCGTAGAAGATATTGGGGCTGAAGTTCTTTAAATGCACATCCATGACTAACTATGCCGCATCTTGATCTAACATTGAGCTATAATTGACCAACTTTGCGGCGTATGTAGCCAGTTATGGGTCATTGTTGCGTAACTATACGGCAACGCTAGGCTACTCTTGTACGTTTTATTACAACTATACGTCAAACCAGGTTAAGATGTAGATCAATGTTAGTTACTGATAGGTCATGTTAGCTACTTATGAGTTAAAGTTAGCTACTGATGGGTCATAGTAAGCTACTTATGAGTTAAAGTTAGCTACTGATGAGTCATAGTAAGCTACTTACGAGTCAAAGTGAGCTATTTATAAGTCAAAGTGAGCTACTGATGGATTTTAGTACGATACTGATGAATTATCGTGAGCTACTGATGAATGATCGTGGGCTACAGATGAATGATAATAAGCGACAGATGAATCTTAGTGTGTTACTGATGAAATATTGTTGCAAAGCGTAAAATTTCCCCAAATACATTGTGAGTACTGATAATTACATAAATACTTCTAAAAATTGCCACAACTAACAGTAAATAAAAAACCACCCCGATTTAATCTGGATGGTTTAGATGTATTATAAGAATTAATTTATTTCTTTTTCATGAAGTCAGGTATGCCGTATTTGTCAGTATATGATTTAGGCAGTCCATGTTTTTTTAAAAACTCCTTTGCCTCTTCAACTTGTTTTTTAAAAACAGGATCATTGCTATAATCCCTTAATTCTTTTACTATAATAATATTCTTTGTGTAATCTTCAATTGATGTTGTTGCTGACATAAACAACTTTGTTTTATATAATAAAGATACAATATTTATTTGCTCCATGCCAAAAAAGCATTGTAATTTATATGTTTTTGGATAGGCCGCCATTCTTCGTCAATATATCCTTTAATATGTAAGAAGATGCTGATTTCTTGCCAGTTAGCCAATATTCCCATTTGGTAAAGTCTGGTCCTTGCTGGCGTACTTCCTTTTGCAAAAATGGTTGCATTAGGATAGTATTTGATGAAGCTCATAACGGTAGAAGCTACTGTAGCAATTACTTTATCGCGGTCATGATTATTGCTCCTTGCTTTATCATCTATTGATTGTGTGGTTTCTTCCCAATCGCCAAAACACAAGTTATAGAGATTGTAACCCATTACCTCAAATTTAATTACTTTTTTAATGGAGCCTTTAGGCCCATCACTTACAAACTCATAAGTCCGGTGTTCATTGGTTGATTTCGTACAGTATATATCTCGATGCATAATGATTGAAACGAAAGGCGACTTTCATACCTGAAAGGTCACGAGTTAACAATAATGAGTGGGGGAATCTATATTTGCTGGTTGGGACGTTGAAGATACTAAATAATTTAGTATATGCAATAAGGATATGAGTAAAATTGTCCAGGAAATTTGCTGTTGTATATTAGTATACCTGAAAGTAAAATTTTGTACTGGTGATGGTACAAAATTTTACTATGCCTTATTTCAGCTTCCATTTTAAATCTCCCACACCTTTATCGTCCCATCATACGAAGCACTGATGATCTTATTATCAGCTAACTGTTCAAGGGACTGTACAAAGTTCTGATGTTCGAGTTCGGCTAGTAATTGCCCATTGAAATGCCAGAGCTTTACCTTGTTG
>NZ_JBJMLX010000161.1:0-16838 GCF_045805085.1 Niastella sp. | reverse complement strand
TTTGCAAGCTCGCATCAAAAATCACCGCGCGGGTCTTTTATATAAGAGGAGGTCACGTGAGAAATTACCCCATGGAAGAGAAAAAAACTTAAATATTTGTTTTTCGTATATAAAGAACTAACAAACTAAAAAACCTGAACTTTAAACTCTCAATGCCCCTCTAAATCCCCGGGCCGCATAGTAAGAATCAGCTCCATTGTGATAAATGAACACCGTATTATATCGCCGGTCGCCAAAGATGGCGCCGCCGAGTTGCCGGATGTCGGGTGGAGTAACTATCCAGCTGGAGGTTTTGGTGTCAAATTCTCCCAGTTGCTGCAGTGAGCGGTATTGTTCTTCGGTAAGCAATTCAATACCCATGGCGGCGGCCATATCCATCGCACTGTCTTTGGGCTTATTTTCCTTTCTTGCATCCAATGCTTTGCGATCGTAACAAAGACTTCTACGGCCTTTGGGACTTTCGGCGGAACAATCGAAGAATATGTATTCATCCGTTTTTTTATCATAGCCCACGACATTAGGTTCGCCGCCTGTGTGTTCCATATCGTCGAGGATCCACATTTTTTTTGGATCAGTTTCCAGCTTTGCCTGCACATCGGCCCACTCTATTCCTTTGTGGCGGTTTTTGTTCTTTTCAAAACGGGTTTTCAACACATGGAGTAAATCGGTACGTTGTGCCGGCGACAGCTCCTTTTTTGTTTCTTTCATCTGAAAATATTTATTGAGTTTTGGCCAGATGGAACTTACCATCCCGATGTTATCGGGATGGACGTTTCATGTTGTTAATTATTAAGTGGGATGAGCCTTCTGTTGGCTGGTCTGAAATACCAGGAAATAATGGTGAGCACTATTAACAAAATGGGACCAAACAATTCTTTTGGGGCGTCATTAATAGCCAGATGAGAAATAACAGCGCCAGTCATCACAAAGAAAAAGCCGGCATAGGCCCATTCTTTTACCAATGGAAATTTAGGCGCCAGTACGGCTATCACGCCCAGCAATTTCCACACCCCGATTATTAACAGTAAATACATGGGATAACCTAACCGATTGAACATGGCAACCTCATCCTTATTCCGGATCAATTGTACTATGCCGGTTGCTGTCATTCCCAATGCCAACCACAGTGTGGCTATCCAATAGATGATCCTGTTTCTTTTTGCTGATCTGCTTTTTATCTGTTCCATGTTGATTCGTTTTTTAGGGTTAATTAATCATCCAGTCCTTTTCCACTAAGGATCTGTTGCAGGTATTTCTCTACCCTCGCCTCGCGGGTTTTGGCTTGCTTGGGTTGAGAAAAATAAAAGATATAAGCTCGTTGGCGTCCGGGTGTTAATGCTGCAAATGCTCTTTTCAGCGCAGGCATTTTATCTAATTTCATTCGAAATTCCTGCGGAACGGCATAGTCGGTTGTCTTTTTTAATGGCACTTTCAACCCGGCTTTTTCCACTTCAATAGCCTCTTTAATATATTTTTTCAGCGTGGGCGCCAGCTTGACGATCTCTTTTACATTGGTAAAGCGTACCTGCCGGGCCGATTGAACATTCTTCGTTTGTTGAATAAGGATACCCTTAGGGTCTTTCAACAAAGCGCCTTTGAAGAACAATACCGCACAGTAATCTTTAAACCCATGTATCAGTACGATGTTCTTTTTATCATCCGAGTAACAGGGACAGCCCCATTTTAATTCTTCCTTGAGTCCGATGTCAAGCGCGATCATTCGCAGTTGCTCATATTCATCGTGCCATTTCACACTTTTAAAAAAGAAATCAACCCGGGGATTCATTATGCTTGTTGCCATAGTTGTTTATTTTAATTGACGCACCACTTCTTCAATGCGGTTATGGGCCATGTTTATGCCTTGTGCAAATGGGAGTTTAAGCACCTGGTCTCTTTGTTCAACCGATTCGTAGATCACGTGCATGGTAAGCTTGCTGGTTTCGTCGGTGAGGGGTTCAAACTCATAGATCTCCAGCTGGATCCCAAACGGCGTGTTCTCCATTTCAAAAGTGCGGGAGATCTTTTTTTCCGGCACAAACTCATGGATCACGCCATTGAACCCGTGTTTATTTCCTTTGGGGTCGGTTGTTTCCAGTTGGTAACTACCGTGTTTTTTACAATCGAACTTCAGCACTTTTGTGCCCATCCATTGCTCGATGATCTCGGGATCTATATATGCTCTGAAAAGCAAGTCCAATGGCAGATCAAATTCGCGGGTGATCACCAGTTCCTGTTTGCCGGTTTCGGCATTGATCTTTGTTTTGCGTTCCATATTATTTGCTTTTGTATTTTTTCATTATGGATTCAATCTTGTTAAAACGGTCATCCCACATTTGGCGGAATGGCTCTATAAAGTCAGCTACCTCTTTCATTTTATTGGCGTTGATGTGGTAATAGATCTCCCGGCCGTTTTGCGTTTGCTCCAGCAACTCGCATTCGGTGAGTATTTGCAGGTGTTTCGAAACGGTAGGCCGGGCTGTGTCGAAGTTCGACGCAATGGCGCCGGCAGTCATTGATTGAGTAGCCACCAATAATAAGATGGCTCTCCTGGTTGGATCGGCAATTGCCTGAAAAACGTCTCTTCGCAGGTTCATTGTGTAGCTATTTGACTACAAATATACGTGTAGCTATGTAACTACACAATTATTTTTTCATTTTTCTTACACAAAGAGTAGTAACAAAATGATAAACAGTACCAATGAGCCGGGAATTTTTTCGCGTAGAATAGATATGGCGCGGCCCATTAACTTATAACAGGCTTTTACCGTGAGGTTCATGTTGCGGGCAATTTCTTCAAAGTTCAGGCCTTCATAATAGCGCAGGTAGATCACTTCTTTTTGTTTGGCGGTGAGGGTACTCAACACGCTTTCGATCTGTTGTCGTACTTGTCGTTGGTTTTCATTATGCAGCACACGGGTTTCAGGGGTCAGTTGCAGTTCGAAAAGATAGCCTTGTTCATCGCCCGGGTTCAGACCACGTAACCGGTTTTGTTTTTGCAGCCAGTGCATCATCGTAGTGCGCACGGCTTTGAACAAATAGCTTTTTACCGAAGTATGCAGGTCGAGCCTTTGCCGGTTCGCCCACAACCAAACGAACACATCGTGCAAACAATCTTCCACGGCGGGCAGATCGGTGATGAATTTTAACCCGTATTGTGTTAAAGGCTGGATGTATTTATTATAGAGCAGGGTAAAAGCATCATAGTCCCCTGACCGTATGGCAACGATCAGCGACTTATCCTCCTGTGCGCTGGGTGAATCCAAGGGTGTCCGGGTCATGAAACGTCAGATTACCGGTATGTTTCCGACGCATAACCTGTTAGCGTTGTTACATAGCCGCCCTGTAATTTAATAACAAATTGCACGCTGGCGACATTTGGATTATATATATGTGTGTAATTGAAGGATTTATTCCTCCAAAATCCAGCTTCAGCCAATCCATTTCCCGGTTTATCTTCTTTTTGTTATTGTATTCTGTTGAAACTCAGGAATTGATTAGCTTAGTAGCAAGCAGGGCAAAAGGGCAAAGGGCAAAGGGCAAAGGGCAAAGGCCACATCGCGGCAACAGACAAAAGTAAAATTTGTGTATTTGCTTTCGGCCTTCAGCCTTAAGCTTTCAGCTGCATTCAAATGGCATTAGTAAAATTCACATACGCATTAAAAAGATTTTTTCCAAAGCTGACGGATACAAAAGCCAACGGGAAAACCATTCCGGCTGTACTGCAGGAAATAGAAGCTAATTACCCCGGCGTAACAAAGTATGTGCTGGATGACCAGGGCAGCCTGCGGCAACACGTAAACATTTTTATCGATGGCGTTATGATTAAAGATCGCACAAGGCTCAGCGATCCGTTCGGGGAGAACAGCGAGATCTATATTATGCAGGCCTTATCCGGCGGATGAGGAAATTAAAAACAGTACATTCAATATTCAACATTTTCCATATGAGATCAACACTTTTATTGGGAACACGAAAAGGGTTAATTGCCTATCGCTTTCAAAATGGTAAGTGGACAATGGAAAGTTGCTCTTTTGAGGGCATACCTGTTTCTATCGCTTATGCCGATCCGCGCAATGGCACCTGGTGGGCTTGTCAGGACCATGGCCACTGGGGCGTTAAATTGCAACGAAGCAAAGACAGGGGCAAAAGCTGGGAAGAAGTGGCCGCTCCCGCTTATCCCGAAGGGGAAGAAGTGAAAGACGGCCTGCCGGCCACCACGCGGTATTTGTGGTCGATGGCGCATGGTGGAAAAAACTACATTTCACGGTTATGGATAGGCACTGACCCCGGCGGGTTGTTTGTGAGTGAAGATGAAGGCAACAGCTTTCAACTGGTTGAATCGTTATGGAAACATCCTACGCGTAAAGAGGGCTGGTTTGGCGGTGGCCGCGACCTGCCCGGTATTCATTCCATTGTAGTTGACCCGCGTAATGAAGATCATATTCACATTGGCATCAGTTGCGCCGGCGTGTTTGAGACTACCGATGCCGGTAAAAGCTGGGCCATTCGTAATAAAGGTATGAGCGCCGATTTTCTGCCCGATCCCACTGTAGAAACCGGGTTCGACCCGCATATTGTAGTGGCGGCGCCCAGCAACCCCGATTACCTGTGGCAGCAGAATCACTGTGGCATCTTCCGCAGTATCGATGCGGGTAAAAACTGGTTAGATGTTAGCGAACCCAATGGCCCGGCCCGTTTTGGTTTTGCCATTGCCGTTGCCGGCGACAATCCCGACCAGGCCTGGGTTGCACCAGCCGATAGCGACGTAAACCGCACGGCCATCCAGAGCGCCCTGGTTATCTGCCGTACCGATGATGGCGGTAAAACCTGGAAACAATTACGCAATGGGTTACCACAGGAAAGTTGTTTCGATATTGTTTACCGCCATGCCCTGGTGAACGACAGCAATGCCGTAGTATTTGGTACTACCACCGGCAACCTGTTCTTTTCACCGGATCGTGGGGAAAGTTGGCAGGTTATTAATAATTATTTGCCCATGATTTACTCGGTGCAGTTTGCGGATTGAGGAAACGGCAGAAGGCAGATGGCAGAAGGCAGAAAGCCCCGTCGCGGCAATCGGCCCTCCCCCCATCCCCCTCCGGCATCGCCTGCGGCAAGCCTTCGGCGGCCGAAGGTGGAGGGGAAGAAACGCATCCTCGCGTTATTGCTCAGCCTGTTAACATTTCGACCTTCCTAATTCCTGTATCTTATCTCATGTTTCCTTTATTAACTATATCAACCTTATCAACCCTATCAACCTCCTACTTTAATCCACCAAACCCTCTTCTACCTCGTCAACTTGTTAACTCGTCAACTGGTTAACTGATCAACTGATCAACTTATCAACTAATCAACTAACAACCTGCCCATACCGCCAATGCTCTACATACTGCCCCTCCTTCAACTTAACAATATCAATACAATGCATGGTAATACGTTGATGCGTAGGCGGATTATTTAAGAACTCCCCTACCTGGATCCCGGAGATCGCCTTGCGGGTTACCACGGTATCGCCTTCGGCTATCTGTTCAAAGATCTCCACCTTTACATCTGTCAATGCCTTGTGCAAAACATCTACGATATAATCTTTGATCCCTTCGCGCCCAGCGGGTATTTGCAAGGTGGCGGCGCTGCGGTTTACAAAACCGGGGGCTACTATTTCTTCAAAAGCCTGGATGTTGCCATGCTCAATGAACTCCTTATTAAAGCGGGTGACAACCGCTTTGTTTGTTTCCTGTAATGTATTCATATATCAAAGGTAGTATCAAGGGCAAGGGCACTGGTAACGCGCAAGGCTCAGATAATTGTTCTTTTAGTTCAACCCTGAATTTGAAGCAGTTATAAAATTCTGAAAAAAAGTTTTCTCAAAGCGTAGGGTGGCGCTGTCAATTGGGTACATATATAAGTAGTATGGACAAGCAAGCATTTCTCAGGTTGTTGGATAAGTACCAGGACGGCACCGCCAGTCCTGCGGAAAAAACATTGATAGAAGAATATTACCGCCGGTTGGAAATGGCAGGTACGACTGAACTATCTGCAGAAGAAGAGATCGCTTTAAGACAGGCGATGTATAAAAATATAACAGCCGGCATGGTAGAAGCGCAGACCCCGGTTGTTCCCATCAGAAGAAAAAACTATAGCCTGGCTGCAGCGGCGGCGGTGCTGTTGATAGCGATCGGCGCCGGTAGTTATTACTGGTTATTTAAAGAACAAACAACGCCGCCCCGCAATAACGACATGGCGAAAGCCAAACACCATGATCTGCCACCGGGACGGGATGCTGCTACGCTTACCCTGGCCGATGGGCGCACCATTGTGCTGGATTCTGCCAATGGCACCATCTCCAAACAGGGTGGCGCAACCGTAATTAACCTGAACGGACAGGTCTCTTACGCCAAAGCAGGCGACAAAAACGAACAGGTACAAGTGGTATATAATACGATCACTACTGCACGGGGTAATCAATATCAACTGATCCTGGCAGACGGATCAAAAGTTTGGCTGAACTCAGCCAGCTCGCTGCGCTTCCCTACTGCCTTCACAGGCGACAAGCGCGAAGTGGAACTGGATGGCGAAGGATATTTTGAGGTGGCAAAAAACGCCGCCAAACCTTTTCATGTAAAAACAAGCACACAGGATGTTGAAGTGCTCGGCACGCACTTTAATGTGAATGCGTATAAAGATGAAGAGACGGTAAAGACGACGTTGTTGGAAGGAAAAGTGAAAGTGGTGAATGGTGAATGGCCAATGGTCAATGGAAAAACAGCCATCCTGAAACCAGGAGAACAGGCTATGTTGAAGGGTAATTCACCATTCACCATTGACCATTCGCCTGATCTGGATCAGGTAATGGCCTGGAAGAATGGCTGGTTTGAATTTGACAACACAGATATAAAAACCATTATGCGCCAAATAAGCCGCTGGTATGATGTTGACGTTCGTTATGAAGTAAAACCCAATAACGAAACTTATGGCGGCCGTATAAGTCGTAACCTGAATCTTTCTAACATTCTTAAGATGTTGGAGACTTATGGTGTTCATTATAGGCTGGAAAATAAAACATTGGTTGTAGTTAAATAAAAGAACTGATGTATATACCCGGACACTAAGGACGACAAGCAATACAATTTGGCAATAAGCAGAAGGTTGTGTGAATGTTGCAAAGGGTTTAACAATTGAGAGAACAGTGCATCAACAACTATCAGGCATATATAATGCAGTCATTGCACTTCCCGAAGCTTTATTGCCAGTTGTTTTTGCGAAAGTCAATTAGAAATAAAGTTGAAATCGTATAGCGCAACTATACCTGAGAGATACAAAAACAAACAAAAAGCCGCTTCGTGGCCAGACGAAACGGCGGTGTTCAGTAATAATAAACAAGTCTGTTGAGGAATCATTTATTCAATCACTAAACCAAACAAAGTTATGCAAATAACTGCTATAATCCGTTTGCGTAGATATACGAACGGGTTAATCGCCTGGTATGACAGCCAGGAAATGCACAAACTGCTTAAGTTCATGAAGTTAACATCATTCCTGTTATTCGTCACATGCTTGCATGCAGTTGCCCATACCAGTGGGCAAACTGTAACCTTGTCGCTTAAGAACGTACCGGTGCAAAAGGTGTTCAAAGCGGTATCGAGGCAAACAGGCGTTTCAATCGTGTACTGTGAAAACTTGTTTGAAGGGTTACAACCCGTCTCTATAAACGTAAAGAACGCTACCATAAAAGATGTACTGCAGCAATGCCTCACCGGCGCCCCATTTGACTACAATGTGCAGGGTAATACGGTAGTGATCAGAAAGCTGTCTGCAATAGAAATAAAAGGCGACATCAATATACCGCCGCCCCCACCCGTTCCTGTAAAAGGTAAAATTGTAAACGAAAAAGGCGAACCCATCGCCGGCGCCAACGTACAGGTAAAAGGATCAAAAAAAGGCGCCAGTACCAACGCTGAAGGCGAATTCACCATCGATGCCGACAAAGGCGACGTTCTCATCATTACAAACATTGGCTATGCCACCCGGGAAATAACCCTTACCGATACAAAATCATTAAACATAACGCTTACCGTAAACTCACAACAACTGGGTGAACTGGTTGTAACCGCTCTGGGTATTCAACGCCGTCAGAAAAGCTTAACCTATAGCGCTACAAAAGTTAATAACGCCGAACTGACCACCGTAAAGAATTTGAACCCCATCAACAGCCTGAACGGTAAAGTACCGGGGTTACAGATCAACCCCAGCTCATCAGGTATGGGCGGTTCTGTTCGCGTGATCCTTCGCGGACAAAAATCAACGCGTGAGAACCAGCCGCTGTATGTAATTGACGGGGTACCGCTTACCAACTTCTCTACCGCACAGCCTCAAAACCTGTGGGGCGAAAGTGGTGGCGTTAACACACCCGGTCGTGATGCAGGTGATGTGCTCAGCTCGCTGAACCCGGAAGATATTGAAAGCATGACCGTGCTGAAGGGCGCCTCTGCCGCCGCCCTGTACGGTAGCCAGGCTGGTAATGGGGTTATTATGATCACCACAAAAAAAGGTCGTAACGGTATGGCAAAAGTAGATTTCTCTACTGCCGTTACTTTTGAGCGCCCCATGTACACGCCAGACCTGCAGTACAACTTCAACCAAACCAGTACCGACAATATTTACAGCTGGGGGCCCGCCGGTTCAAACCCCGATCATGTAAAGGACTTCTTTAAAACCGGTAAAACCTTTATCAATACCATTGCGTTTACCGCCGGTAACGAAAAAGCACAAACTTATTTCTCGTACAGTAATACCAACAACACTGGTATTATGCCCACCAATGAATTCAAACAACATACTTTCAACTTCCGTCAAACATCCAAGTTCTTTAACGACAAGTTGAATGTAGATGCGAATATCATTTTCAGCACCCAGAAAACAAACAACCGGCCTGCATCGGGTTTGTATTATAACCCGCTTACCGGTTTGTACCTGTTCCCCAGAGGGCTGAATTTCGATAACTATAAGAACAACTTTGAAAAATTCTCGCCCCTCCGGATCATGAACGTGCAAAACTGGTGGAACATAGACCCTGATAATAACATAGGTGGTGCCGATAACCAGCAAAACCCCTACTGGGTGCTGAACCGCGATGTGACCCTCGGTAAAAAAGACAACCTGTTTGCTTCATTGACCCTGAAGTATCCCATTACCAAATGGTTGAGCGTTCAGGCCCGTGGTAGCCTGAACCGCAATTACGACAATTACGAATTGCACGCTAATGCCACTACACAAATAGTGCTGGCCGACAACAATGGCCGCTTTACCTACGATCAGTTGACCCGCACCTTATTATATGGCGATGTAATCCTTTCGGGTAATCTTAAGCTTACCGATAAGATCGGTTTCAACTTTAATGCCGGTACCAGCATCAACGACCAAAAGCAGGACCGCACCTATATCGATTCAAAAGGCAGCGACCTGGCTTATGCCAACATATTTACATTAGGCAACCTGAATCTCACCCCGGCACTGATGATGCAGCCATCCGGTTTGCGCCGCCAGGTTCAGTCGATCTTTGCCACCGGTACATTCGATTATGATCAAAAGGTATATTTAGATCTTACCGCGCGTAACGACTGGTCGTCAACACTGGCTTATACACCTAAGGCAAAAAGCGGCTATCCATATTTCTCTGCCGGTATCAATACCATCATCAGCGAACTGGCGCATCTGCCGCAATTTATCAACTACAGTAAAGTACGTTTCTCCTTTGCAAAAGTGGGTAACGACGTAGAGCCCTTCTCTACCTACCCTACCAATACCATCAATTCGGGCGCTGTGCAAACTGTTCAGGTGAGCCCTTACCTGGGCACTTACCTGAAACCGGAAGACGCCCGTTCCTTTGAAATTGGTACCGAGTGGAAATTCCTGAACAACCGGTTAAGTGTTGACTTCACCTGGTATAAGACCAATACCCGCAACCAGTATTTTGATTTCAGCGCACCCAGAGGCAGCGGCTACTCCCGCTTCTTTGTAAATGCCGGTAACATCGAGAACAAAGGTATTGAGGCAATGATTGGTTATGATCTGTTGAGCAAAGGAAATGTGAAATGGAACACCAGTGTAAACTTTACCCGCAACCGCAACAAGATCGTTGAACTGTTACCAGAGCTGGGTGGAACGTATGAGCTCACACTCGCAGGCGTGAACAGTTATTCGCTCCGCATTCGCGAAGGCGGTTCATATGGCGACATTTACGGCATCAAGTTCCAACGTGCAGCCGATGGTTCTATCATTGTAGACGATAAAGGAAAACCACAGGCCGACAAATTCGGTTTCGTTGGCAATCCCAACCCCAATTTCCTCGCCGGCTGGAACAACTCAGTTGAATATAAGAACTTTGTTATATCGGCGCTTATCGATGGCCGCTTTGGAGGTAAGGTGATGAGCATTACCCAGGCGGTTCTGGATGAGTACGGTGTATCGAAAGCAACGGCGGATGCCCGTAACAACGGCGGCGTTCACATGCCCGCTACCATGCTGAATGGCAGCAAATGGAGTGGCGCCATACCTGCTGAAATCTTCTATACAACCGTAGGTGGCCGTGCAGGGATCTCTGAATATTACATGTACGATGCCACCAACATCAGATTGCGTGAACTATCAGTGGGTTACAAATTGCCCTCAAAGTCAACAATTATAAAGGATATGCGCCTTTCACTGGTAGCACGCAATCTTTTCTTTATTAAAAAAGAAGCGCCCTACGATCCTGAGTTGAGCATGAGCACTGGTAACGGGTTACAGGGCATCGATGTGTTCTCACTGCCTTCTACCCGCAGCATGGGTTTAAGCTTTAGATGTTCCTTTTAATCAAAACACCAATTACAATGAACAAGCATTCTAAATATATTCTTTCTATAGCAGCTGCTGCCAGTCTTGCGGTGAGCGGTTGTACTAAAAACTTCGAGGACTACAATAAGAATCCTTATGGCGCCAGCAACGACGACCTGTTGCCCGATTACGGGTTGGTAGTAGGCCAGTTGAAGGAAGCGCAACACTCCATTTACGTGTATCAGCCGGCCTGGGTTACCCAGTTGCAGCAAAACCTGATGGGTGATGTGTTCGGTGGTTATATGATGTCGCCTACCCCATTCCGTGGTAACAGCAACAACCTGAACTACGACCTGGTTGATGGCTGGAACCTGTATGCGCTGAACCCGGCTTACAGCAGCGCCGAAGCCAGTGTAATGGCTCCGTTGGCGAATGTAGAACAGATCACCAAAGCAGCAGCACCCGATCTGTACGCCATGGCCAAGATCCTGAAGGTGGAAGCCATGCACCGCGTAAGCGATATTTTCGGTCCCATCATGTACTCGAAATATAAAATGCGGGCGGAAGACGGCGGTTATGATTATGACTCCCAACAGGAGGCTTATACTAATTTCTTTAATGACCTGAACGAAGCCATTACCATATTGACCCCGCTTCGCACCCAGAAGTCTACGCCCACTTTCACCAATGCCGACCTGGTTTACAAAGGTGATTATTCAAAATGGTTGCAGTTTGCCAACTCCCTGCGTTTGCGCCTGGCCCTGCGCATTGTGAAAGCCGATGCCGCCAAAGCAAAAACGGAAGGGGAAGCGGCGCTGGCCAATGCCGGTGGTTTGTTAAGCAAAGCCGACGATAATTTCAATGTGAATATCGGCGCTACCGTTCACCCGTTGAACACCATCAGCGGCGCCTGGGGCGATATTCGGATGAGCGCACCCATGGAATCGATCCTGAATGGTTACAAGGACCCACGCCTGCCCAAATATTTTTTGCCGGCCAGCGACAATGCCGTAAAAGGCCAGTATAAAGGTATCCGCAATGGTATCGACATTGACGCCAAAACCCGTTACCAGGATTATTCCGCCCTGGTTGATCTGCCCAGTAAACTGCAATTGATGACCGCTGCCGAAGCCTTTTTCCTGAAAGCGGAGGCCGCCGCACGCGGATGGGCAAACGCCGGCACCGCCAAAGACAATTATGAATCAGGCATAACCACTTCATTTGCTCAATATGGTTTAAGTGCCAACACATACATCAACGATGCGGTGAGCACACCAGCAGAATATATAGATCCCAAATCCATTACACCTGGCCAGAACGATATCAAAACCGGCAGCCAATGGTTGAGCACCATTACCATTAAATGGGATGATGCCGATGGGTTTGAGAAAAAACTGGAAAGGATCATTACCCAGAAATGGATCTGCATGTTCCCCGATGGTCAGGAAGCGTGGAGCGAGTTCCGCAGAACGGGTTATCCTAAACTGTTCCCGGTAGTGATCAATAACAGCGCTGGTAAAATTTCCACTACGGTGTTTGTTCGTCGTATCAATATTCCACCCGATGAGTATTTAACCAATCCCAAAGGTGTTGAAAGAGCCATCAAAACACTGAAGGGACCAGACAATGGTGGAACGAGATTATGGTGGGATGTGCAGTAGAGTTGACCAGTTAACAAGTTGACGAGTTGACCAGGAAGAAAAAAGGAAGTTGATAGGATTGATAGAGTTGACGAAGTTAACAAGGAAAACCGCGACACGGCGGTAGTCAGCAATAGATGAGTGATAAAAAAATTATGAGGTTGCCCAACTCCCCCCTCCACCGGAGGGGGCCGGGGGGAGGCCAAAGTTTTTAGAGATAGCAACACCCGGCGGTTGAGAACATTGCAACCTATCGATCGTCAAGGGTAAAGGACAGAAAGATCTTAAGGGGAGTTCTTTTATGTCCATCTGCAGATTTCTATTGAACCTCCCGTCCACAACAACGGGAAGAAGCTTCTGTGAAAGCCGGGTGCAAAAGAATAAAAGGGTTTGAAGAAGGTCTCTCTTATTCGATGCTGATGTCTATCTCCGGCTTCCCCGAAGCAAAGAGTTAAAGGAGTAAAAGAGTTTGAAGAAGGTCTCTTTTACTCCTTTCTCTTTTTTATGACCTAAATAACCCCAACACTTATTCAAAATAATTAATATAGAAAAATCTTTCTTGCAGATTTTGCAGTTTTCTGCTTCAAACACTACCGCGCAGGTTAATTTTGTCTTAACTTTCGGGTAAGAACGTGCAACATTATCCTACGCATACAGACAATGAGTTACTGAGAATGCTTTCTCAAAACGATGAATTTGCCTTTGCCGAGATCTACAACCGGTATTGGAAGTTATTGTATTCTTCAGCCCACAATATACTACAGGTAAAAGCTACCGCACAGGATGCCGTGCAGGAAGTTTTTATTTCATTATGGAAACGCCGCGCCGACATTCAGATAGATGCCTTACAACCGTATTTGCACCAGGCGGTCCGCTTCCAGGTTTTCAAAGCCATCCGGGCAGAAAAAACCGACCAGCAATTCTTTAACCGGCTGGCGATGATAACCCGTGATATTCTTTTTGAAGATCCCATGCTGTTTAAGGAACTGGAAACATTATACCAGCAATTGATACACGCCTTACCGGCCGATGAACAGGAGATCTTCCGCCTGCACCGCGACAGCGGCCTCACCTATAAACAGATCGCCGAACAAAAAAACATTTCAGTAAAAACAGTGGAGAAGAAAATGAGCCGGTCGTTGAAGGAATTGCGATTTGGGTTGGATGATGCGTTGATGGTGATAACTACAATTTATTTGTTGAAATAGCGGGGCAAAGGGCAGAAGGCAAAGGGCAAAAAGAAAACAGCCTTAAGCTATAAACATCCTTCCATAAAGAATTAAGAACATAGAACCAGGAACTTAATAACCAAGAACTAAATAACTTAAAAACTTTACTTCCGTACATTCGCTTCATGAATAAAGAGGAGATCATTTCCAGAACTATCGATCACGTAAAACAAACCCTTGTCAACGCCGAAGGCGGGCACGACTGGTGGCATATTCACCGCGTATGGAAAACAGCCCGGCATATTGCCGCTGCTGAAAAAGCCGATGAACTGGTGGTAGCCCTGGGCGCCCTGCTGCATGATATTGCCGATTCAAAATTTCATAATGGCGATGAAACCATTGGCCCGCGCATGGCCAGGGAATGGTTGCAGTCGTTGCAGGTAGAGGAACCGGTTATTGAACATGTAGAAAACATTATTACCCATATTTCTTTTAAAGGCGGTAACCACCACCAACCCTTTAGATCAAAGGAGCTGGATATTGTGCAGGATGCCGACCGGCTCGACGCCATAGGCGCCATTGGTATTGCCCGGGCGTTTAGTTATGGCGGTTTTAAAAACCGGCTGCTCTACGATCCGGCTGTACCCACCAACCTGAACATGAGCAAGGAAGAATATAAGAACAACAACGCGCCTACCATCAATCATTTTTATGAAAAGCTGTTATTGCTGAAGGATAGAATGAATACAGCCACCGGAAAGGAATTAGCCTTGCAGCGTCATGCCTTTATGGAAAGCTATCTGAAACAGTTTTATGGGGAATGGGATGGCGAGCGCTAGCCCTTTGCATCTGCCATTGCCAGGTTGCTTTGCGCATTTACTGATCTGAATTCGGCCTGATTGGAATTTTTTTCAATAATAAAATTCCCAAGAACCAGCACATCCAATCCCGTAGTGAAAAAACACCGGAGTGCATCATACGGTGATTCTACGATCGGTTCTCCCATTATATTAAAACTTGTGTTGAGCAGAACCGGAACACCGCTCAGTTTTTCAAACTCTTTCAGCAGGGTATGAAACCTGCTGTTCGTTTCCTGATGAATGGTTTGCAAACGAGCCGTTCCGTCTACATGCGTAATGGCCTGAACAAGATCGCGTTTGCCAGGCAATACATTGCATACCTTCAGCATAAAAGGATCAGCCACATGCTGCTCAAAGTATTTTGGAACATCTTCTATCGGGCATGAGGGCGCAAAGGGGCGAAAAGCTTCCCGGTGTTTCACTTCTGCATTCACTTTATCTTTCATGTGTTTGAGCGTTGGATCGGCCAGGATACTGCGGTTGCCGAGCGACCGAGGTCCTATTTCCATACCTCCCTGGAACCACCCTACTATTTTTCCCTCATGTAAAATTTCAGCCGTCTTTTCTTCTATATTGCTATAATAAGTTGCGGACAATTTGCAGGAACTGATAATCATTTCAATCTCCTTGTTACTGTAACTGCCGCCCACAAAAGGATCTTTATGAACAAAACCGCGCTTGCTTTTTAAGATACAATTGTACAGGTAAAATGCAGCGCCAATAGCCGTTCCATTATCCCCTGCTGCCGGCATCAGGTAGATATCTTTAAACCCGCTTTCCCGAACAATTCGTCCATTGGCCACACTGTTGAGTGCAACGCCGCCGGAAATCACCAGGTAATCCTCTCCCGTAGTTGTATGAAGGCTGCGGGCAATTTTGAGCATACATTCTTCCAGATGAAGCTGAAAGGCAGCGGCAACATCCAGGTGATGCTGTTCGAATTTAGCTCGTTTGTCTTTACTGCGGGGCGTCCCGAAAACTTCAACGAATTTGGAACTGTACCGCACCGGAGAATAGGTTTGGTACTGGAAATAACTCAGGTCTACCCCTATAGAAAGATCATCGTTGATCCAAAACATCCGGGAGACTTTATCATAATAATTTTGCGGGTTACCCAATGGCGCAAGCCCCATCGTTTTTCCCTCATCGTAATTAGGAATGAAACCGCAGAATTGGGTGGCTGCTTCATATACTGCTCCCAGCGACATAGGAAAATAGTCCTGTCTGAAACAGGTATAACCGGTACCTTTTGCCTTGCCCATAAAGGTCGTGGCCCATTCACCTGAACCGTCTACAGACAGCAACGCAGCGCTTTCGTAAGGTGAAATTAAAAAAGTACCTACTACGTGAGAGAGGTGATGAGGCACATAATGAACCGGCGGTTTATGACCTTCCCCGAAAAATGGGCGGTACCAATTGGAAAAACGCCTGCGTTTCCAAAACAAATTCATCATCATTTCCTCCCAAATGAATTTACGGCTTCGCCGCAGGTGCCTTAGGCCATACAACATCTTTTTTCCCAGGCTCAGGGTTGGGTCTACAGAGATAGCAATATAATCGATGTTGGCAGGTGTTAACCCAGCCACTTGCAGACATTTATCAATGGCATGAATGGGAAACTCCGTGGCGTGCTTTTTCCTGGTGAGTCGTTCTTCCTCAATTGCAACAACAAGATGACCATCTGACACAATACATGCAGTGGAGTCATGATAATAAAAGTTGAGTCCAAGAATGTTCATAAACCTTATTTTTTGAAGATCCAAGATTCCTTTGCTATTATCTTTCCAGTATTAGCAATAAATACTGGCGTAATAACATTAATACAGTTACTAAAGAAGGGAACAGATAACAATAAGAGGTTTGGTAATGTTAAGGCAACAGGAAGGATATTAAATTAAGAAGGTAAATGTAAAATATAATATATACATTGAAAAATTTCCTGATAAAGGTCAGGTTAAACAGCCGCTGTTATGGTCATTTCTGTAAAAGAATAAGCAATTGGTTATAAACATTATCAGGGCGGTCGGCCCGCTTGTTAACTATGCTGCCATTTTTGTCAATGATGGCATAATGCGGTATGCTATTGACCCCAAACAACGCCTCAGCCTCTTTTGTCATGGTTTCATTTAATAAATAATGTTCGCCTTCCACGTTCATTTGCTCACGGGCTTTTAACCAGGCCTTTTCTTTATCCTTATACGCAAAATAAAGAAATACGATCTCCTTCCCTTTAAGTTTGTTTTTTAATTCGGCCGCATTGGGCATTTCAGACAGGATAACTACCTTGCCTGATCGATGTTGCTAATATACAGGGATTTTATGTAACCAGGTAACTGGTCCGGCAGCCTGCGGGGCAT
>NZ_JBJMLX010000160.1:0-15255 GCF_045805085.1 Niastella sp. | reverse complement strand
GTTTATAGGAACGATCTGATCGTCTTCGCCATGAAGTACCAATACTGGTATGTCCACATTTTTTAGATCTTCGGTAAAATCGGTTTCTGAAAAAGCCTTTATGCATTCATAGTGAGCAAGTATGCTACCCATCATTCCCTGACGCCACCAATTATCACGTATGCCCTGCTTTTCGATAGCTCCCGCACGGTTGTAGCCATAAAATGGAATAGAAAAGTCTCTGAAGTATTGCTGACGTTGTGTTGCTGTGAACATCCGGATCTCATCAAAAATACTCATGGGCACTCCATCAGGATTATTTGCATTTTGAACCATAACAGGCGTTACGGCACTTATCAAAACAGCTTTCGATACTCTCCCTTTGCCATACTTATTTACATAACGGATCACTTCTCCACCGCCAGTGGAATGACCGACATGGATGGCATTTTTTAGATCTAATGCTTCAACAAGTTGCGCTACATCTGAAGCATATGTTTCCATTTCATGACCAGTAAAAGTTTGAGAAGAACGTCCATGTCCTCTGCGGTCGTGAGCAATTACCCTATACCCATTTTGTAAGAAAAAAATCATTTGGGCATCCCAATCGTCGCTTGACAATGGCCAACCATGATGAAAAACAACAGGCTGTCCGGTTCCCCAATCTTTATAATACAGTTCAGTGCCATCTTTTAATTTTAAAAAGCTCATTTCATTGATTTTAATGGTGAATATTTAATATATCGTAAAAGTAAAGGATATTCCACTTTAAGTGGTAACCATAAAAATATGGTCACACCATGATCACAGTTTAGTTTTAATTCTAATTCATTTTATACAGAAAATCATTTAGAATGCAGGCGGATCTGTATTTTAACGAAAAAAGCCCGCCTTTCGACGAGCTCAAATTTCAAAGAGCCTAAGCCCCGGCAAAGCAAAAGCACTGTAAACGGCTACTTCTTCATATTCGATGCATCCACATAGCTCATCAGTTTCCAGATGCCACTCTGCACAATAGTGCGAACGGCCATCGTTTCGTTAAACATGGAAGTCGTATCTTTTTGCGGGAATAGTTTTTTAACCGATTCGGCATAGCCATCACCTAACTTATTGAGGTCGTCGTAAAAATTCACGGTTACATATTCATATCCCATCCTGGTATCTACCGGCAGTATCTTTTCGTACAAACCCCAGCTTTTCAGGATGCCCATTTTAATTCTTTCTTTATGCAAGGGTAAAAATGTTTCTTTCTCCATTTTTATATAATCCGCTGTTTTACCGGCGGCGGGCTGCATTAGATCTACCTGCATGTACTTGCTGGGTGGGGCATTGGGTGCATCGTCTGTATGGGCGCCTTCTACGGGCGAATAAATTTCGCGCCGTACAATATGGCGGCATTCATCAAACTGCGCTTGTACATCACTGATCATTTTATCGGTCATTTCAGGAAATGCTTTTTTATAGATGTCCTTTGTTGACATTGGAAAATCAAGCAAAGCACCCAGGCTGCCGGCAATATTTACGGTCGCATAATCAAAATCGGTGGAAGAGCCCGCCGGCATCAACACCTGGTACAAATACCAGCCCATCAGGTTTTGGCTTTTAAACAAATATTCATTCACCTTTTTACCATATTTTTCTACCAGTTGCCGGTATTGCTCCTGCTTGCCCGGATGTACCTTGATAAAGTTAACGCCCACATAAAAGTGTTGTGGGGGAGTTTGCGAAAGCCCCCTGACAGCGGGCAATAACAAAGCAATCAAAACAAAAGCAGCAACCAGTTTTGACAGGCGCCTGCGCGCACGCAGGGCTTGATGTTTAGTGTACATACAACATGTTTTTTAGCTGATGAAATAGTAACAGGCAGGATCTTGTTCAACAGGGAGAGGAATGAGGGCAAGGTAAGAACAAGTCGCTGCCCGGGAAAGCCGGAGAGGAAATGTTGATGGTGGTCAAGTGTTTTTTATGCTTTTTATATGTCCACCGTCATTTTATGCTATTTTTGATTGCCTTTTAACAACCAAAGCATCCGATGACCAAACAAATAAACAATCCCTTTATTCTTGCCCTTAAAGCCTACAATCTTACGGTGGAGATCCATCACCATTCTGCCTATCAAATAGTATTGTCAAACGATACACCTTTTAATTCAACTATTAATGGTCAGTTGTGTGAACGTATTCATGGCTTTTTAATCAAACCACAGGTACGACATTTTTGCGTAGCCGAAAAAGGTAGTTTAAATGTTTTGAACATAGAGCCATACTCAAATATAGGCCTGGAGCTTTCAGGCAGGTTTCAAGAGGATCAGGACTATATAATTTTCAATTCCCCAACCGAAACAAATACTTTTTTTCAAACAGGTAAAGATACCTTTGACATTTACACCATCATAGATGCGTTGCTTTCAAAACTGCCAACTGTTCATTATGATGAAAGAGTAACAAAAATAGTTGAATATATTAAGGCAAATTATTTTAAGCAAGACATAACCCCTCAAACTTTTGCCGATATTATTTTCCTTTCCCCTTCCCGTTTAGCTTCTTTGTTCAAAGAACAAACAGGCAGTAGTTTGTCAAAATATTTGTTGTGGACAAGATTACGCCAGGTTATTTATCTCACTCTTTCTGACAAAGACAGAAGCCTTACAGACATTGCTTACGACACAGGTTTTTATGATTTGCCCCAACTGAATAAGTATATGTATGAAATGCTTGGGATGCCGCCAAAAGCCTTAAAACACAATAGTGACCTGATACAAATTTATTAGTCAGGCAAATTTCATTTACAACCTATAGAAAAAGCCCATTCCTTCTCTTCTGGTTCAAAATTTCCCGGGAGCATAATGCTATTTCCACTGGGTTTCAATTAAGCACTTCTACAGAACAGTGATCTGATACAAGTTTCCCGGCTTCCGGTTAACCACTTTTGTATTGTAAATAACAATACAGTAAGCAATGTTAACAAAAATAGATACTACCATTAAGTATGGTAAACAACATGGCGGATTTGGAATACAAATATTATATCCCGGGCTTATCCGTCCGCAATTAAATGATACGGGTTTTTCTACAATAGGAAGAATAGACCACGCCAGAATCCCCCCCGGAACACTTATTCCCATGCATCCACACAGGGATGATGAAATACTCACCTATTTGAGAAGCGGTAAAGTGAAGCACCTTGACTCGGAAGGAAATACCGACATTATTTCAAATCAAAAGTTGATGATGATGAATGCAGGTGCAGGTTATTTCCACGAAGAACTGGTATTGGAGGAAGGAATTGTTTTAGAGGGATTACAAATTTTTATCAGACCGGAAATTGGCGGCTTACAACCACAGGTACAATTTCACCAATTGGAAGATGCATACAGCACTAACCAATGGCGTAAAATAGCAGGGAAAGGACAGGATTATCCATTGCAAATACGAAGCAATACCTGGTTAATGGATAGGCGTTTAGGAAAAGGTGAGCAAGTTATTTTGCCTGAAATACCTGCTGAAAATACAACCTTCCTGTTCTATGTGTTTGATGGAGCACTACGGGTAAACGAGGACATCCTTCTCACTACAGGAGAAAGTGTGTTAATAGAAAAGGAAAACCCGCTTTTCAAGGCACTTGAAACAAGCGATATCGTATTATTCATTACACAAACAAACGCTGATCATTTTGATGATGGAATGTATAGCGGAAATCTGCAATGAGAAAATAGGAATGCCCAAAAAAAGGATAGTGATCTGATACAAGTTTATCCGCTCTCACAATTACATCTTTGCATAGAAATAAACAATTACAATTAAAAATTTAAAAGAAACCACTATGAGCAGACTATTATTAAAATTATACTTTTTATTAAGTGTATTCCAATTAAGCTTATCCTCCATAAATGCGCAAAGCATCCCTGATAGCACCATGCAAAAAATTAACGGTTTCAGGGCATTTTATGAAACGCTGGGCAAAGTATATCCGCCAGATAGCACCATTAGTATTGACGCAACAGAAATTGCAGGGGTTAAGAGTTATTGGTTTAATCAAAATATGGTAAATCAAAAGCACATTATTATTTACCTGCACGGTGGTGTATATACATATGGCAACATAAACGCTTACCGTGCTATGCTAAGTCACTTAGCCAGGTCTTTACAGTCAACAATTTTATACGTAGAATATTCCTTGTCTCCCGAACATCCATTTCCTGCAGCCAACAATGAAATCTTAAAGGTGTATCGTGAAATTCAAAAGAAATATCCTGACTATAATATTACTATCATAGGCGACAGTGCAGGTGGCGGGTTGGCAATATCTTTAGTAAATGATGCTCAAAAAGCGGATCTGCCAATGCCAGCTTCTTTGGTCCTTATTTCTCCCTGGATTGACTTAAAGTGTAATAATAGATCATACGAAACAAAGCAGGCAGTTGACCCGATCTTAAGTAAAAAATTTCTATATGACCATGCTTTGTTGTATGCTCCAAATAAATTGAAAGAAGCAGACCCCAGTGAATTAAAGTTCAAAAAATTCCCCCCGGTCCTTTTATTGGTAGGAACTGATGAAGTATTGAATGATGATTCAAAAAACTTTTATACCAGCATCAAACCCATACAGGCAAAAGCAAAAATAAAGGAGTTTGCAGGTCAGAAACATGTCTGGGTATTCTCACATATTGATTCTAAAGCATCCATTGAAGCAGTAAATGATATTAAGCAGTTTATAAAATAGTATTAAACGTAATTAGATCCGTTTCAACGATGACAAAAACAAAATGCCTTCCAAAAATGGAGGGCATTTATTGTGGTTTGTTGGTATTTTACCTGGTGAATAACTTTTATCACCTATGTAGTTTGCACTCAATTCAAAACTTTTCTATTTTTGCGGCACTATTAAACCTAAGTCCTTTATGAAACACAGAACCGGAACCCTTCTCCCCTTATTATCAAACGCCTTTGTCATTGACAATTCTTTGCCTTTACACACCGATCACCTGCTGTTGTAATCACCCTTTATTTACAAAGTCAAATAGATCAATCGAGGTCCCTGCCTTGTATTGAGTATTTGTACCACTTCCTCCATCTTATGAAACCAACCGTTAAAATACTGCCCTAACCAGGGTGGATTTCCTGCTTTTGCCATTCATTATTCGCTAATCAAACTTTAATCATGAAGAAGTGTTTACTCTTTTTGTGGTTGTTGCCTTTTTGTTTGCACGCACAGATGCAACCCACCAGCTACAACACAGGCACCTCGTTTACCTGCATTGCCGTTGATTCCAATTACAACATCTGGGCAGGAAGAAGCAATGGTGTTTATCAGCTCGACAAATTAAGTAACCCCAATGCCAACTCGTTTACAGCACTGGCCGCCACGGCGAACTTTAACGTGCAGGCCCTGGCAGCCGACCATGTAGGTAATATCTGGGCCGGCCACAATGGCCGCGGTGGCAGCACCGCCGTGGGTGGCGGTATTGAACAGATCCCCATTAACAACACGGCGGGTATGGTGCACAAGGCGCCCGACAGAAATGCCGAGTGCTTTACCTACCTGGGGCGTGACGGCATAGGGACACTCAATTGTGCCGGTTTGGCTATAGATTCAAACGGTACGGTTTGGAGTGCGCATAAATACAACGATCTCACGTCGAGCCCTGACTATATCGTAACACCAGGTACTTTTTCATTCAAACAGGAAGGAGATATCGGTTTTAGGTCACGCGGTACTTACCAGGATTATCGTGGCGGTGCAGACCCTGCTGAGTTTCCTTACCCCGCATATACCTGTAACCCCACGGCAACGCAAACGGCGCAAACCCGCAACGTGTATTCCATAGCAGCAGGTAAGAAAGAAGTGTGGATCAGCGTGGCACCCTATACCAGCAAATCGGGTGTTGCTTTCCCGGCCCGTTTGCTGAAATACAACATTGATGGCAGCTACGCCGGCATTTCAGCAAATTTTGCTACCATCGGCATTCCGGCCGGCGGCATCTTCAATGGCTTGTGGCTTACGCCTTCCGGTGATCTGTGGGCTACGCTCAGCGCCGGCAAAGGTTTTGCGGTTCGTCGTCGCGGTAACTGGACTTATGTGAACACCAACAATCTGTCCTGTATCTTTCCTGCCGGCGCGGCCATAAACGCCAACGCTATCTGGGGCAACCGCCTGGGCCAGGTGTTTATAGGCACTAATAAAGGGCTGATCGTGTACAGCGGCACCGGCTCTGTCAACAGCAAAAATTCTTACACTTTATATACTGCGGCTACCCACGGTCTTATCTCTGACCAGATCCTGGGCGGGGTTGCTGAAAAAGATTCCATTCAGTGGATCGCTACCAGCAATGGCATTATGAGCAGCACACTGGGCAGGAATTATCCCCTCGTAGCCGACTCAACCGATTATCACGTATGTAACCAGCAAGCGATCAATGATATTGAGGATCAGACCAACCAGAATGTTACCGGCCGCCAGGATTATCACCTCTATCGCGTTGAAACCGAAGTTTGCTCTACCACTGGTCCCAACGGCAGCAATTGTAACGCAGAGTATGTATACAAGCTGATGAAGCACGATGCCAGCCTTCAGGCGCCCACACCGTGGGATTTTCCTTATGATGTGCTGTCTACCCCCATGCTGTTAAGCGCTGATAAGAACACGGTGGTGAATATGGTGTATCAGCATGTAAATGCTTTTGACCCTGCTACTTCCGAAACCAACACAAACGGCGGCATCAAATACATTTCACAGGTGCTTGATGGAACGTATCTCGCTTTACACCACCTGGCGCCTACCAACGCAAAAATTCCCTGGCTGAGCGAATATGTAGACAGGGATAAGCGTGGCTACTGGATGGAACAGCAAAAAGCAGATAATCCCGATTCAGTAGTAGCCTGTCATACCTACAACTTATACAACAGCCCGTATTTGATCAATGACCGCATCGCTTACGACCTTACGATAGACAATGTTGCCTGCGGTAACAAACTGCACGACATTGCTTATGACCAGGTATGGATCTACCCCGATGATAAGAACCTGACATTAACCAACTATACCCAGCCCGGACACTTCCTGTATCCCGGTAAAGTATTCCGCTCAGTAGTGGAAGAATGCGGCAAAGTAAAGATCGTGACGGCGGGCTCCGGTTTAAGTTATTGCGGCGACGGCACTCCCGGAAGAATAAATGCCATCGGCAATATCATCGTTGGCTCCATACTGTTCAAAAACATCGATCTCCGGTTAAAGAAAGCATTCGAGGCCGGTCATTAATAAAAATATTAATCATGAAACAACTATTCATTACCATACTGGCGCTCTTTACCATCGCTATGGTGGGTCATGCGCAACCGGCTGAGTTATTTTCCAGGACCTGGAAGGTAGAAAAGCAGGTGAATGTGTTAGGCGCTGCTACTACTACCCTGTTCCATAAGGATTCAGTAAGCAACATATTTAACTATGCCACGCTGAAATACAATTTTTTCAACAACGGCACTTATACGGTTACGTCAGACAGCACCTCCAGCCAGGGAACATGGGCTATCAATTCAACAGGTGATTCAGTGATCATCGATACGATCCCGTTTTTAATGACCGAGTTGTCGGCCACCCGTTTCACTACCCGCGGTTATACGATCAAAATGGTAGACGCTGCCGGCACCCTGGACAGCTCTTTTTCTTATGTGACCTTATACCCGTTAACGGCGTTGCCCGTGAACCTGCTGTCTTTTACTGGTCAATATGCCAACAACCTGGTAACGCTGAACTGGTCTACCGCACAGGAGCAACAAAACAAAGCGTTCGAAGTGCAGTATAGCGCCGACGGCTACGCTTTTGAAACCATTGGCAGCGTGCCTGGCAAGATCAACAGCAACCTGGTGAGCCAGTACCTGTTCAATACTACCCACTATCGGGATGGTAAGAACTTTTACCGGCTGAAGCAGGTAGATCAGGATGGTCATTCCACCATCTCCTCCATCGTAACCATCCAGATCAATCAGCAAGGCGTTATCAGCCTGGCTCCTAACCCGGCTTCCACCAGGCTGAACCTGTCGGTAAACCAGCCGGTAAGCGGCAGGCTGCAATTAACATTGACCACGTTAACCGGTCAGCAGGTATGGGCAACCAGAGTGGCCGGTAATAGCAGCAACATCACCGTGAACCTGCCTGCTTTAACAAAAGGAGTATACGTTGTCGCTATCACGAACAGCAAAGGGGAAAAGCTGTTCACCAACAAGTTGGTGATCCAATAAGTTGCAGGTTCCAGGTTTCAGGTTTCAGGGACTCTATTGCGAAAGGCCGATTTCGCCAAGCCTTGTAACCTGAAACCTGGAACTATTTCTTTCTTTCCGGTAACCGGCAACTGTTAAAAATCATGAGTGCATCTGCTAATAAATATTACGTGTTCAGACTTCTTCTTGGCCTGTTGTGTTGCTGTACTGCATTTACCACAAAGGCGCAGACAACTGCTGATTTTTCCATCAATAAGAAAGAAGGCTGCGTTCCACTCAGCGGGGTAAACTTTACCGACCTATCGACCGGCGGACCAGTAGTGCGCCGCGACTGGAACCTGGGCAATGGCACCATTATCAACAATGGCGCCGCCACCGTTGGAACCAACTATTTAACAGATGGCACATTTACCGTTACCCTCACTGTTACTTTTTCCAATGGTGATGTAAGGAACAAACAGGATGTAGTGACCGTGCACCCAAAACCGGTAGCCGCTTTTACAGGTGATGACCTGGCAGGCTGTGCACCGCACACCGTACACTTCACCAACCAGGCCACTACCGCTACCGGCACCATCACCAATTACCTGTGGGACTTTGGCGCCGGCGGTAGTTCTACCTCCGATCCCTCTTTCACCTACAACAGCAATGGTAATTACAATGTATCGCTGATCGTAACCAACAACTGGGGCTGTACCAGCGATGCCGCTATTAAAACACCCTACATACAGGTATATCAGAAGGTTAATGCGTCCTTTACGATCCCCGCTTATTACAGTTGCGATACACCCTTTACTGCCACCTTTGTAAACACCAGCACAGGCGGCGGAATTATTACTTATGTATGGGATTTTGGCGACGGCCAAACTTCAACCGATGCCAACCCCACCCATACCTACACCAACACCGGCGCTTATACCGTTACGCTGACTGCAAAAAATGGGACTAATTGCATCAGTACTTCCGTTCGCGCCAATGCGGTGCTGGCAGGCAAACCAACCGTTAACAGTACAATGCCGGACACTGTATGTTCAGGCGCCACAACTGTGCTATCCGGCAGTATTGTGCCTGCGGCTTTTATCAACACAGTAAAATGGTTATTCCCTGATAACAATACAACACAGTTTGGGCAGAACGTTTCACATACATTTACTACACCCGGCGATTACGATATAGTAATGATCGCCTATAATTCCGCCGGGTGTAACGATACGGCGCACCACCTCATTAATGTACGACCTGGTTTGCAGGCTAACTTTTCGATGGATAAAACAGTTGGCTGCAATGTTCCTTTTACCGTGCAGTTCACCAACAGAAGTACCCCACCCGATCATTTAAAATACGACTGGGATTTCGGTGATGGCGCACATGATGCCACTGCTGACCCGGCGCATAGCTACAACAGTTTTGGAAATTATACCGTAACCCTTACGATCACAGACACTATTACCGGTTGCACCGCTTACCTGCAACAACCCAATGCGATCAGAATTCAACAGCCACAGGTAGATTTCACCTACACACCGCACGATGGCTGTAAACCATTGCCGGTAAAAGCCACTGCACGTGTAACCAATCTTCTTGACCCGGTGGTCAGTTATGCGTGGGATTTTGGCGATGGCTATACCACTACCACCACGGTTGACAATGCTTCGCATACTTACACCGCTGCCGGCGGTTATTCTATTACCCTAAAGATCATTACCGCACAGGGCTGCACCGTTACTTCCATCGCCAAACCCGTGGCGGTGGCCGATCTTTGCGACGATGATGGTTCAGGCGATGGCGGGGGCGGCGGAGGAGGTGGTGGCGGCTTCACTATTGGCAAAACCTGTAGTGATAAATACACCCTTACGCTCACCGACACCCTCAGCAATACAATTCCGCTTAGCTGGGACTTTGGCGACGGCTCACCGTTGTACACTACTGCGCCCCTGAATCCCGTTACACATACCTACCCTGCAACGGCTACCAGGTACGTAGTGGAGTTCACGCGCAAAGACACCCTGACCGGCAACGTGACCAGTGGCCGGGTGCGTGTTATCATTATCGATGAACATGCCAGGTTTGCACCGGACATTACCGATATCTGCAACAACAAAACGGTGAACTTTCACACCATCGGTATCGATTCTTCGCTTATTAATAAATACACCTGGGATTTTGGCGACGGTACACCGCGCTACACCATCAACAACAAAAATTATTACACCAGCTACGGCCTGTATTTGAATGGCAATACTTCGCACCAATACACCGATACCGGCGTGTTTTATATAAAGCTGATCATTGAAGACAAGATGGGTTGTCTCGATTCATTTCAGTATGCAGTGCCTGTTACGGTGAAAGGGCCGGCCGTCGGTTTTACAGGGGCGCCGCTCACCACCTGCGCTCCCAGCCTGCTTGTAAATTTTACAGATACCAGCAAACAGAACGGTAGTACACCCATTGTGGAATGGAACTGGAATTTTGGCGATGGTACCCCGGCATATATTACCACTCAGGATACCGCCCTTTTGCACACCTACACCAATAACAGTTATGTGCGCTTTTACCCGGTATCGCTTACCATAAAAGATGCCATCGGCTGTACAGCACAGGTTACCTATAACAATTATGTTAAGGCCTATAGACCCACGGCTGGCTTTTACAGCTACGATACTTTAAAATGCGGCAGCACCAGCGTGTTTGTGTACAACTCATCATCTGCCTATAATGCTAATTATCTGTGGGATTTTGGCGATGGCGCTACTACTGCCAGCTATAACGGCTCACACACCTATAGTACAACCGGCCAATACAATATTAAGCTGGTAGTGAAGGATGAAAATGGCTGTATGGATAGTGTGACCACGCCTGCTTACATCAAGCTGGTAAAACCCAAAGCCGATCTTACCGTCAGGGATACAAGCAATTGTGCACCGGTGGGTGTATTGTTTGCAGACAGCTCACTCTATGCCAATAATTATGTGTGGGATTTTGGCGATGGTGGCACCGGCTCTACAGACAAAGATCCGTCGCGCCACATTTACCCGGTGCCCGGTTATTATCCGGTAACGCTGCACATTACCGGGGTAAGCGGGTGTATCGATTCCATTACAAAGATCATTCATATCAAAGGCCCCATCGGGCAGTTGCAGGTAGGCAATTTTACGGGTTGCGCTCCTTATACTTTGCCCTTACGGGTAACCGGCAGTAATATCAGCACCTATGCATGGGATTATGGCGATGGCACACCGGTCCAGTCTTCGTTTATAGATTCTGCGGTGAACCACGTGTATCCGCTGGCAGGGAAATTTTTGCCCAATATCGTGCTCACAAGTCCGGAAGGTTGTCCGTTCACCTTAAAAGCAACAGACACCATCCATGTAGATTCAGCGCATGCTGCGTTCAGCATTGACCGTCCGTTGCGTTGCTTCAACGACCGGGCGGTGCAATTCACCAATCAATCTGCCACGGCCTTCGGAACGGTATCGTACAAATGGTTGTTTGGTGATGGACAGGGATCGGCACAAGCCAGTCCTGTATATACCTATAACACGGATGGTGAATACGATATTACACTTATTGTGAACAGCTATTACGGATGTTCCGATACGCTAACCCTGCCCAAAGGCGTGCAGGTACATCAGCAACCCATTGCAGCCTTCCAGGCAGACAGCCTGTATTGCTCACCTGCCTTGCGGGTATATAACAACCACAGCACAAGCGCCGATCCTGTTGCGCAGTATGCATGGTACGTGGATGATCGGCCCACTGCTGCAACACGCGACCTTTCTTACACCCTTTCAGGTGGCATTCACCAGTTGGCGCTGGTTGTTACCACCAACGCCGGCTGCATCGATTCGCTGCCGGCCAGGGTTACGGTGGATTCTTTGGTAGCGGATTTTACCATCGACCGCGCTATTCGTTGTGGTGATGACCGCACCATCACGTTTACCAATCTTTCGCAAGGTTATTTCGGTATGGCTTCCTACGCCTGGGATTTTGGGGATGCCAATACCGGCACCGATCTCAACCCCATACATACCTATGCTACCCCGGGTTCTTACCCCGTTACAATGCTTGCTACAAGCACCACTGGCTGTACAGCGGATGTTACGGCAGCAGCACCTGTTACCATCTTTACCAAACCAGTGCTGCAGATAAATGGCGATGTTGAAAAATGTGCACAGCAGTCCATCGACTTTCGTTCAACCATACACTCCGAAGACCTGGTCACTCAATATACCTGGAAGCTGAATGGCAGCGCCATCAGCAATACAGATACCGCTTTCCATTATTTTAACAATGCCGGCTTATATGATCTGGCGTTCACCGTGAATACAAAATACGGTTGCGAGGTAACCGCCGATGCCGCCATCACCATTCATGCATTGCCGGTACCTGCCGCCTCGCCAAAAGATACAACGGTTTGCATAGGAAGCCTGGTGCCATTACAGGCGAATGACGGTTCGCAGTATAATTGGCAGCCGGTCACCAACCTGCAGGATGCTACCACTGCCACGCCCGTTGTTACAGCCATGCAGGCAATGCGGTATTATGTTACCGTGACAAATACTTTTGGCTGTGTGCAAAAAGACAGTGTGCGGATCGTGGTGGATGAAAAAGTAAGGTTGCAGCACAGCAATAATGTGTTGATCTGCCGGGGTGATCAAACCCGACTGAACGCCAGTGGCAATACCAACCAATGGGAATGGACGCCGGTGACAGGACTGAACAGTCCGCACCAAGTTTCAACGGTGGCTTCGCCGGATCAAACTACCAGCTACCAGGTAGTAGGCTATAGCCGCAACACCTGTCCCAACGATACCGGTTTTGTACTGGTAACCGTGGCCGATCTGCCGGTGGTTGACCTGGGGCCCGATCGTACGGTAGATGCCGGACAGGTTATTACCTTATCACCTGCGGTGAGTGCCGATGTGGTGAATTATAACTGGTGGCCTTCTGCCGGACTAACCTGCACTACCTGCAATGCACCGCAATTGGTAGCAGATAAAGACATTGCGTATCACCTGCGCGTGACCACGCAATATGGTTGTACATCCGAAGACGATGTGCGCATTTTTGTAGCCTGCGGCAAAGGCGCTGTGTATATTCCCAATGCGTTTACCCCAAATGGTAATGGGAAAAACGACGTATTTTCCATAAAAGGTTATGGTATCCAGCTCGTGAAAAGCTTCCGGATCTTTAACCGCTGGGGCCAATTGGTATTCAGACGCGAGAACTTTTTGCCGGGTGACCGCAGTTCCGGCTGGGATGGCACTTTCAATGGCAAGCCAGCCGATCCCGGCGCTTATGTATACATCACTGAAGTAACCTGTAATGAAGGCAAACCCATCGTGTTAAAAGGAACGGTACTGCTGGTTCGCTGATTGCCTTTTTGTAGAGTGAGGACACTACCAACTATTTTAGTTAACTTACAATTATGTCAAAATATAAAGATGTAGTGGTAACACTTTCTAAAAAACATCCCGAAACCGGCGAAATAGTGCCGGCCGGGCACACCTATGTAATTGGGGTATTAGGCAATAAAAAGAAATGGTATGAAATTGAATCCCAGTTATTAAACGAATTGTCAAACGAAGATTTACAAAAGGAGCTGTTTAAAATATTGCATCCGCAAACACATCATTAACCACCAACCTCCTGGCACCTATATGCCGAAGCACGCCCAGGCTTTTATTATTCATAGCCTGGTTATGCACGCTATAGATAATATTGCCATTTGAATTATTGCTTTTCAAACGGTAAAATAAGGTAAAAAGCCGATCCCCTGCCCGGTTTTGATTCTGCAAAAATTAAACCTCTGTGATTCATTACTATTTTTTTGCAAAGGGCAAGGCCAATGCCCGCTCCTGTATATTTGGGGCTTTCATTCAATCGCTGAAAAATGGTAAATATCTGGTCGGCAAATTCGGATTGAAAACCTATGCCATTGTCTTTAAAAACAATTTCATAATAAGATCTGCTCTGGTCAAGTGAAGTAAATTTTAATAATTCTTCCGGTTTTAATTTCCTTGCGCTGATGACAACTTTCGCCGGTTCTTCATCTTTGGAAAATTTAAGGGCATTGCTCATAAGGTTATAAAACAACTGATGTAATTGCAAAGGAATTCCTTTTATCACCGGCAGCTTCTCCACAAGGATCGTTGCTTTTTTTTCCTCAATAGCCAGATCCAGGTCTTTTAATACATCTTTTAAAAGCAGATTAAGGTCAGTTGACACAAATTCACTGCTTAACCTTGACATTCTGGAAAAATTAAGCAGGTCGTTTATTAACTTCCGCATACGATCTGCAGACGTTATTATTTTATTCAGATAAGACTTATCCTCCTTTAACAGATCGCTATTCCGTTCTGCAAGCCTGTCGGAAAAAGTGATGATCTTTCTTAATGGTTCCTGCAGGTCATGACTGGCAACATATGCATACTGATTTAATTCCGTATTGGTATATTCCAGGTCCTTTATTGCTTCCTGTAACTCTTTTGTTCGTTGCAATACCATGTTTTCCATTTCATCGATCGTCAGTTTTTTATCATGAATTTCCGTACAGGAGCCCACATACCCTAAAAACAATCCCTCAGGTGAATAGGTGGGCTTTCCTATATCCAGCATCCAACGGTACTCGCCATCTGACCGCTTTAATCTGTACTCAACCTGGAAAGGGCTTTTAACTTCAAAATTACTGTTATACGCTTCCAAATACCGGGCAACATCCTCTTTATGAATGCCTGAAGTAAACCCAAAACCTTTTTCCTGTTCAAAAGTGCGCCCGGTATAATTGAGCCAGGTATCATTAAAAAAAGTGAAAAACTTATCGGGACCCGAAACCCAAAGCTTCACCGGAACATTGTTGGCGGTGTTTCGGAACCACGCTTCACGATCAGAAATTATTTTTTCCGCCAGCCTGTGCTCTGTTACGTCCAGTATGGAAAGAATGATCAATTGTTCGCGCTGTATTCTTTGGTTTACCCTGCTTGCTTTCAGGATCATTATTTTTTCACCGATCACCGGAAACACATGCTTCATTTCAAAACGGTTGAAATTTGAATTACCG
>NZ_JBJMLX010000159.1:0-15420 GCF_045805085.1 Niastella sp. | reverse complement strand
CAATTTGCGCTATCCTTTAACTTCCCTTGTAAGTCTGTAGTCAACAAAAAATGCATTAAATTCTGTAACTGACTGGTTTACAAGACCAGTTTTTTATTTCTTTACCTGGTTACCTCAGTTTATCTATAATAAACAAATAGGATAGCCCCCGACCGAACAGTCGGGGCTTTTCTTTTTTTATCGTACCCAATACATAGAATATTCCAATACAAACCCATTATAAACAGTTATTATAACCAGAGGAAACCCAGATCTAACCCACCTGAAATCTGGGTTTTGTCTGGGCTTGGTCTGGGCTTGGTCTGGGTTTGGTCTGCGTTTGATCATAAAAAATACCTGTCAATAACAAGTCACAACTCCCCGGAAAGTAACTCCCGGGTACTGCTTGCTAAACTTTAGCCACAACAAAAAATAATTCATTCGATAAATTAACCAGGCAGAAAAATCACAGGCGCCTCAAAATCTCTTTTATCCCAAATCCTGCAAAAATCGACATCCCCCAAAATTTTAGAAATGCGAAACGATCCGTTCAACGGTTTCTGAACAGTCAATAACTACACGAAAGGTGAAATTTAAAAATGGCCGATTTATGGATTTGGAAAAATCAATCGGCCCAAAATCTTGAAAAATCAAAAAGTGTCAGTTTTTGAATAATTATAGATGATTTTGCTAACACGTGTTTATATGAATAAAAAATATTATTCGTCTGTCATAGTAATCAGCAATTAATGTAAACGACAAATACGACTAAAACGACATTTACGACAACAACCGATTTCCAATATTTTTATGCCTGCTGTACTTTATTACTAACGCTAACTTTAATGTATATCTGTTTTATTTTAAATCTTTAAATTAATAATGCTGGCATTTAGCATTAGTCACAGCTTTCCATTCTCAGTGAATTACTCAAATTCATACGCTTGTATGTTTTAATTAGTTTGCAATAAAATAAACCTTATGACTTTTAATCGCGCAAACTACAGCTCATTGCAGGATACCATCAACGCCATTCCTGATGGTACACATGGTGTCGTTTATATTCCTGCAGGTACCTGGCTGGAAATACAACGTGCTATTGTGCCTCCATCAAAAAATGTAACGTTCATGGGTGATGGTATGGACAGAAGCGTGCTCAGTTGGACCGTGCCCGGCGGCGGTATCCTGGTGAATATGGGAAGCTATGAACGTACTTCCGTTATTAGGGATTTAACATTGGAAACTCAGGTTGCCTCAGGCGGTGCTGCCTTGGAAATTAATGGAGTTCCAGCTGGTTCCTCTCCATTCAAGACTGCTCAAATCACCGGTATTTCGGTCCGCCCGAATGGTATTAATACGGGTAACTACTGGGAATACGGCATAATACTTCGTCACGCCTGGAATGTACACATTGAGGGATTCTTATTCCAGGGTTATAACGAGCATGTTTACTCACAAGCTGGTATTTATCTCGGTGATCAGTGTGTAAACGCACATGTGATCGGGTACCATGCTTATTCAGTAAGAAATGCCATTGAGCTCCAGGAAGACGCTGTAAGCGAGGGTCTCAACATTACCGCCGGGAAATGGGTTTATGTAGAAACAGGACTTCTGGCAAGAACATTGGGCGCCAATGGCGGACTCACCGTGGTTGGGGTGCACATGGATGTATTGCTGGCTGGTATAAGAATGAACTACCGGCATCTTGGGGAGATCATTGGAGTTACCATTCAAAAAAATCCGGCAAGCCAGAATAACTTCCTTGGCATAGAGATTCAGAACTCTGACTGGTGTCGTATTCAGGCTTCAAATATCCAGAGAGCAGAAGAGTCGGCTGATCAAAGCGACAACGGAATTATATTGAATAACTCAAGTTATTCAAATATTAGCGGAAATCAGATTCGCGGTTTTGATTCCGGAATATGGATAAAATCGGGAAACCGTAACATGATCACCAATAACATAGGCCATCATAATGGAACAATGATTGTTGATCAGGGATTTCAGAGTACCATTTATCAAACCAATCCCAATTGGGACTAATCAGGAATAGAACACAAAAGAGGCCCTTCCCTATGTTTCGGGATGGGCCTCTTTAAATTAGTTATCAATTATTACAACTCTTCTATCTTAAACAACTCCTTATACCGTACCCCCTTCTCTGTTTGTTGTAAAGAACAACATTCATTTACCGGATCGTGTTCAAAAAATAAAATGTAATTGTTCTCCACTGCTTCCGTAAGGAATTTCTTTTTTTCCTGAAGGGTTGTCAGCGGAAACATATCGTAGGCCATTACGTAGGGAATGGGCATATGCGCAACAGCAGGCAACAGATCGGCTGTATATACAATGGTGTGTCCTTTATAACTGATCTGTGGCAACATCATAGCCTCAGTATGACCATAAGCAAACCGAACTTTCATGGTGTCGGAAAAACCGACGCCATCAGTAGGTTCAACAAATTTTAATTGTCCGCTTTCCTGAATGGGTAAAATGTTCTCTTTTAAGAAAGAAGCTTTCTCGCGATCGTTAGGTACCGTAGCAGCCTCCCAATGCCGTAGGTTGCTCCAGTAAGTAGCGTTCTTAAAAGCAGGAAGCAGTTTATCGCCCGAACGAATAATGCTGCCGCCACAATGATCAAAATGCAGGTGCGTGAGAAATACGTCGGTTATATCATCAGGTGTGAAGCCATGTTTTGCCAGCGACTTTTTTAATGAATCATCACCATTCAAATAATAGTGGCCCAGAAATTTGGCATCCTGTTTATCACCAATGCCATTATCAATTAATATCAGCCGGTTTTCTTCCTGTATCAGCAGGCTGCGCATGGCCCAGTTGCACAGGTTATTGTCATCGGCCGGGTTTAGTTTATTCCAGATCGATTTGGGAACAACGCCAAACATAGCACCACCATCCAGTTTAAAGTAGCCGGTATTAATTGAATAGAGCTTCATGATTTTGATTTGTTGGTGTTGAATACAATTTGCGTTCCGGTTTTTAAGCCCACGCGTTAAGCCTTCTGCACTAAGCGATTGGCTTTACGCATAGTGAGGCCCAGCCAAACAAAACCCAGCATAAAGAATACGATCAGGGCCAGTACCGAGTTACGCATGCCGCCAAATTTAATAGTGCGTTCTTCAATAAAAGCAAACGTGAACATGCCCATTACAAGGGCTATCTTTTCTGTAACATCATAAAAGCTGAAGAAGGAAGCGGTATCTTTTGTATCGGGCATCAGGTTCGAATAGGTGGAGCGGCTCAGCGATTGAATGCCGCCCATTACCAGTCCTACAGTAGCGCCCAGGATGTAAAATTGAATATCAGTATACGTATAGTAAGCGCCAATGCAGGCGCCGATCCACACCAGTACACAGGCCATCAGGGTTTGAATATTGCCAAACCGCTCAGAAGCCCGTGAAATGATGATAGCGCCGGGAATGGCCACCAGCTGAATGATCATGATGGTGATAATAAGCTTATCGGTAGGCAGGTGCAGTTCTTTGGCGCCAAACTGGGTAGCTGCCAGAAACACGGTTTGTATACCAGCACTGTACCAGAAGAAAGAAACCAGGAACAATTTGAGTACCGGCATATGCCTGAGCTGGCTCCATACTTTCTTTAGTTCAAGGAAACCGTTGGTGAATACATTCTTGCGTTCATGCCGTTCTTTAACGGTGCTGATGGGCAGGTAACGAAAAGAGATCTGGGCAAAACCAAACCACCACAAACCTACCAGCACAAACGAAACGCGGGGCGGCATAAAATCTTTGGCATAATCTGAATGAAACCCAAACATGCCGGGAAAGAACACGATGATAAAACACAGCACCTGTAAAATTACACTGCCAATATAGCCCCAGGTATAACCCCGGGCGCTGATGCGGTCGCGCAAACGATGTGGCACCAGGTCGGGTAGGAACGAGTTATAAAAAACAAGACTGGCCCAAAAACCAATACAGGCAAACACCATACAAAATATACCCACATCCAGGCTGCGTGACGACAGCATGGTTCCTCCACCGGGCAGGGGTTGCGGTGCAAAGAAATACAACAGGCAACAGAAGATAGAGCCCATGGTGCAAAAGAAACGCATGAAGTTGCGCTTGTTGCCCCGGTAATCGGCAATGGAAGTAAGTATGGGCGACATAAAGGCAACAACAATAAATGCGGCGCCCAATGCATAATTATATAAAGCCGTATTCACAAACTTCCGGCCCAGGAACTCTATTTCATTATCGGGTAACCTGTTTTTGGTGATGGCCTCATAATAAGCCGGAAATATGGTAGAAGTTATAACAAGGTTATAGGCGGAGTTAGCCCAGTCGTACATACACCAGGCATTAATAACTTTACGGGGTGCTATTTGCATAACAATTAGCTTTGGTTTTTTTAGGGATAGGGGACGGAACCGGTATCAGGCCTACTTACCTATAACACCGGTATAAAATAAGATAATTAAAGCCAGGCCAACAATAATACGGTACCAGCCAAACAAGCGGAAACCATGTTTCTGCAAATAAGTAATAAAGAATTTGATGGCCAGTATGGCAACAACAAAGGCGATAGCACAACCTAATAGCAGCGTACCCATGTTACCACTATGGGTGAGCACTTCAGGATTTTCTTTATACATTTTGTACAGGCTGTAAACCGTTGCCGCGAGCATGGTGGGCACAGCCAGAAAGAAGGAAAATTCAGCAGCCAGCCGGCGACTTAATTTTTGTTGCATTCCACCAATGATGGTAGCGGCGCTTCTGCTTAAACCGGGAAATAAGATAGACAGCACCTGGTAACAACCTATAATAAATCCTTTTTTAATGGTGATGCTATCTTCTCTGTCGATGGCTGGTTTTTGAAACCATTTATCAACAAACAACAGTACAATGCCCCCCAGTAACATAATAACCGCAATGATCATTGGTTTTTCCAGCATTTCATCGATGTGTTTTTTAAACAGCGCGCCAAACACAAGAGCCGGTATAATCGCAATGATGAGTTTTATATAGAACGAGATCTTTTTAAAGTCGAAGAATTTACGCCAGTACAGTACAACAACCGATAAAATAGCGCCGAACTGAATTACGATCTCAAAGAGTTCAACAAAAGCGCCATGATCGCCCATGATGGCGGAGGCAATGGCCATGTGTCCGGTTGAAGAAATGGGTAAGAATTCTGTAATGCCTTCAATGATGGCGATGATGATGGCGTGTAATGTGCTCATTTCTGGTATTTATAAATAATAAATAGCAAGTATATAAAATAAAAGAAGCGATACTATTACAGCATCGCCCTTATAACGTAGTGTTAACTTAGCAACATATTAACGTATCAGCTATTCTTCGGCTTTTTAAAGATGGCATACACTTCAACGCCCAATCCCAATAAAATAAGTATGGGAGCGATGGTGATACGGCGAACGCTGTACACTTCATTTTCTTTAAAAACGTTAGGGTCGTCGCTTTTGCCGCCGGCCATCAGAATAATGCCAATGGCTACCAGGATAATGCCTGCGATCATCCAGGTGTAATTGTCTTTGCTAAACAAACTGGTGGCAGGTGCTGATGGTTTTTTTGTTTCCTTCATTGAGCCGATTATTAGGTGCGCAATATAGTTAATCCTATGAATTTGTCAATGTTAATAGAGTTCGTCCAGTTTCATTTTCAGGTATTTTACCACACTGCGGTAGGTACTGAACAGCGTAATACTGATCCCCAGCAAAATCAGGAAGGCAAACAGGATGATTACCTTGCTGTTATCGCGCAGGTCGCTCAGGTAGGGCAGGAAATATTCCGATAACATCATGAGCCCGTAAATGAGGAAAATAGCTATCAGGGCGGCAATAAGGCCATTCAAAACAGCCCGCATAGTCAGCGGCCGGGCTATGAAACCCCGGGTAGCGCCTACCATTTGCATGGTTTTGATCAGAAAACGGTTGCTGAACATGGCCAGCCGGATGGTATTATCAATAAGTACAATAGATAGAATGCAGAACAGGGCGGCCAGGGAGGCAAATACGATCAGTCCGGCCCGAACGGATGATCCCATTTTTTCCACCACAAACGCGGGATACTTTACGCTTTCAACCACCAATTGCCGTTGTTCCAGGTCGGTTTTAATGGCGGCGATGGTATCCTTTTGCACATACATGCTTTTCAGGTTAAAATCAATGGAGGCGGGCAGCGGGTTCTCATCCAGCAGTTCCTGGAAGTCGGTTTCGCCTTTGGCCATCCACTGCTTTTTGGCAGCTTCCTTGTCTATGTATTCTATGGTTTTGGTATAGGGGCGCGATTTAATGTATTGCATCAGGGAATCTATATCTGCCTGGGTGGCACTTCGGCGAAGGTATACCTGCAGTTTGATGTCTTCTTTCAGCTCTTCGGTATAACGGCTGGCATTAAGTAACAGCCACCCGAAAACGCCTACAAAAAAAAGAACTATGGTAACCCCTAAAATGGCCATGGAGTAAGATGGTTTGGATCGCTTGGCCGATGCTTTTCCGAATTGCGCCATGAATAATTGTTTTAGAAGGGATAATAATGCCTTAAAAGAGCGGCAAAAATAACGGTTTTATCCCGGTAAAACGGTTATTATCCGTATTTTTGACCTCCTTCTTAACGATTGAGACACTATAAAAATTTCAGGCCATGATGACTTTTTAACGTTTCCTCAACGTTTGATTGTCAGGGAGAAAGAAAGGCAAAAGGGGAAAGCCGTAAGTCTGAAGCTAAAAGCCGAAGTCAAAAAATTAAGAACCGGATTCAAATTGTATTTGCTTTCAGCCTTTCGCTTTAGGCTGACTAATAAACCAAAAACTGATAATTTAAACTCAGAACTCACAAATTAGATATGGAATACAACTTCAGGGATATTGAAAAAAAATGGCAGGCACAATGGAAAGCATCAGGCGCCTACAAAGTGAGCAATGATTCCCCGAAACCAAAGTTTTATGTACTTGATATGTTTCCCTACCCAAGTGGGGTGGGGCTGCATGTTGGCCACCCGCTAGGTTATATTGCCAGCGATATTTACAGCCGCTTTAAACGGTTAAAAGGATTCAACGTACTGCACCCGATGGGGTACGATGCGTTTGGTCTCCCCGCCGAACAATATGCCATTGACCATGGCGTGCATCCGGCTGTGAGCACCGATCAGAATATTGGCAATTTTCGCCGTCAGCTCGATAATATTGGTTTTTGTTTCGACTGGGACCGGGAGTTCCGTACCAGCGATCCCCAATACTACAAATGGACACAATGGATCTTCCTGCAATTATTCCATAGTTTCTATAACCGCAAAACAAAGAAGGCCGATCACATCGACAACCTGGTAAAAGCTTTTGAAAAAGAGGGCAATGCCAGAAACGAAATTCCGCACGATAAATACCAGATTGCCAAAACCGGCAAACGGATATTCACCGCTGCAGAATGGGCTGGCTTTACTGAAAAAGAACAACAGGATATTTTAATGGAATATCGCCTGGCTTATTGCGGCTATGGTGAAGTGAACTGGTGCGAAGCGTTGGGAACCGTACTGGCCAATGACGAAGTGGTGAATGGTGTGAGTGAAAGAGGTGGTTACCCAGTTGTAAAGAAAAAATTACGGCAATGGTACCTGCGCATTACTGAATACGCCGATCGTTTGTTGGAAGGCCTCGACCGCATCGAATTCAGCGAATCGATGAAGGAAATGCAAACCAACTGGATCGGAAAGAGCTATGGCGCAGAGATCACGTTCGATATTCAGGGTAACAGCGATAAGCTCACTGTGTATACCACCCGCCCCGATACTATTTTCGGTGTTGATTTTATGGTGATAGCACCCGAACACGCGCTCATAAAAGATATTACCTCCAGTGAGCAACAGCAGGCGGTAGAAGAATATGTTGAATATGTGCAAAGCCGCAGCGAACGCGAGCGCATGGCCGAGAAAAAGATCAGCGGGGTATTTACCGGGGCGTATGCCATCAACCCGTTCAATGGCCGCCAGATCCCTATCTGGATCAGTGAATATGTACTGGCTGGGTATGGAACAGGTGCTATTATGGCCGTGCCCTGTGGCGATGAACGCGATCATAAATTCGCCAACCATTTCAATATACCCATTACCAATATCATTGGTAACGCGTACGATGGAAAAGAAGCCAATGCTACCAAGGATGCCAAACTCGAAAATTCAGATTTCCTGAATGGCATGGTAATGCGCAACGCCATGGAAGTGGTGATACAAAAAATTGAAGAATTAGGTATTGGCGTGCGCAAGGTGAATTATAAAATGCGCGATGCCGCCTTCAGCCGTCAACGGTATTGGGGCGAACCATTCCCTATTAAATGGAAGCATGGTATTGCTTATCCGATGTCAGAAAATGAATTGCCACTGGAATTACCTCATGTGGAAAGTTATAAACCCGGTCCGGAAGGCGAGGGACCGCTGGCCAATATACCTGCCTGGACATCACGCGACCTGGAAACCAATACCATGCCCGGTTATGCCGGCAGCAGCTGGTATTTCCTGCGCTATATGGACCCGCATAACGAAGCAGAATTTTGCAGTCGTAAAGCCAGTGATTACTGGGGACAGGTTGATCTATACATTGGTGGTACTGAACATGCCGTAGGGCATTTGCTGTACAGCCGCATGTGGACGAAAGCCCTGTTCGATTTAGGGTTTATTGGTCATGATGAACCGTATAAAAAACTCGTGAACCAAGGGATGATCCAGGGCAGCAGCCGTTTTGTATATCGTATTCATGGCACCAACAAATACGTTTCATTAGGACTGAAAGATCAATACGCTACTGATGCCATTCACGTGGATGTTAATATTGTTGATGGGGTTGAACTGGATGTGGAAGCATTCAAAAAATGGCGGTCAGATTATGAATCGGCAGAGTTCATTTTGGAAGATGGAAAATACATCTGCGGAACCGAAGTAGAGAAAATGAGTAAGCGCCTTTATAACACTGTGAATCCCGATGATGTGGTGAATAAATACGGCGCCGATACCTTCCGCATGTATGAAATGTTCCTCGGTCCCGTTGAACAAAGCAAACCCTGGGAAACAAAAGGCATAGAAGGAACGCATCGCTTCCTGAAAAAGCTGTGGCGTTTGTTCTATGATGAAACGAAAGGAAAGGTTTGGAATGAAGAAAAAGCCACGCCTGCAGAATTAAAAGTATTGCACAAGACCATCAAGAAGATTGAAGAAGATACCGAACGATTCTCCTTTAATACCGGGGTGAGCGCCTTCATGGTGTGTGTGAATGAATTGATAGAGTTGAAGTGCCATAAAAAAGAAATACTTGAAAACTTACTGATCATACTTACGCCGTATGCACCACATGTGAGCGAAGAGTTGTGGCGTTTGTTAGGCAATAGCACCAGCATACTGGATGCAGCATTCCCGAAAGTGAATGAAAGCTATCTGGTGGAAAGCAGTAAGGAATATCCTATTTCAGTAAACGGAAAACTGCGCACTACCATCACCATTTCGCTCGATGCCACTCCGGAAGAAGTAGAAAAGATTGCACTGGGCAATGAGGTTGTTCAAAAGTGGATGGAAGGCAAGCCGCATAAAAGGGTGATTTATGTGAAGGGTAAGATGGTGAATGTGGTAGTGTAAATCGGCAAACGGCAAACGGCAAACGGCAAACGGCAAACGGCAAACGGCAAAAAATTTCAAACGCCGCAAGATCGTTTATTAATTTCAAAATTCGCGAACCATTCACGATTGCCGATTCACGATTCACGACTTTATATGAAAAGAGCCCCTGGTATTATCGGGGCTTTTTTTATTCTCTATTGTTCTTCTTCTTCTGCTTTATAAACCTAATCAACGCACTGCTGTTCTCGGTACTTTCTAAACGCGCTTCGTAACGTTTGCCATCAACAATGGCAACCATTAATGACGTATTGGGCGGAATAGTACCCAGGTTTTCAGCCACCATCACCATTTCATTATCATCAGAAAGGTCATTCACTGAAATAGTCATTGAGTAAGGCTTATAGTTCAACCTTACGTGCTCAAACAGCATTTTATCATTCAGGAACACGGCAATGGAATCGCCATCCACAACGGCGTTATCATAAAAGCGCAGCTCGATGCTATCGCCGGTAACAGGAATAACGGTAGCCAGTTTCTTTTCGCGGCCTGAATATTTTTGTTGTGCGGTAGTGGCAGCTGTTGGTGTTTTCTTTTCAGCAATAGGTGGCGCAGTAACAGCAATAGCAGGCTTGTCTTTTTGCACTGGTTTAACCGTAGAGCTTTGATAAGTGCTTTCTGTTATCTCTTTTTCTTCAGGGACCGGGTGCTGAGTCAGATGCAAACGGGCAATGCTATCGATGATCCCGGGATCATTAGCGCCGTAGATATAATTCTCAATTACAAAATCCCATTCATCATGAAAGCCTGAAGAGGAGATCTTTTGCAGGGCAACTGTTCCCTTTGGTTTGTTCTTGTTATCGCGTACGGTGCTTTCACCATCCAGCATCATGGTCTTTTCACCCGGACAATTAAAATCAGCTACCGACAACAACGCTTCTTTATCGCCGCCACCAAACAGGCTACCAGAGAGCCGGTCTTCGAGCATGGCATCGTCCCACCACACCACGCTGTTATTGTTGGGGTCAAAATAGCCCTTCACTGCATAACGAATATAATTATTGCGCGAAGTGTAGTAATAGGAAGTACCCAACAGGCTATCGCCTTTTTTAATGAGTTTTAATTCAGTGTGGGCCGAACCGATCTTGCCTTTCCAGGCGCCCGTAATGGTTTGAGCGTGGGTTGCAATAGAAAAGAAACTACAAAACAGCAGGCCCAATAGCAGTTCAATATGTGTTTTCAAGGCAATTGATTTAGCTGTGAATGTTTAAAACGCCCCTGGATACGGTAATATTTTACCTGGATTTTCATTTAACGATTTCACTAGATTCTTTGTAAACTGATCTGAGCCATTTTGATGCTACTCAGGAATTCCTGCATCCCGTTTAAACTAATCTTTTTTCCTGGCTGTTTTATTAGGAAATTAGCAATATGGCACATCCCAATATAGCGTTGATGGAAGGCCTGCGAAAAGCGGCCGCCGGCCTGGTAAATGGCAATTATTATGCCTGGGGGCATCATGGCGCCTGTAATTGCGGACATTTATTACAGGCAACAACGAAGTTGACAAAGGAAGAGATTGTTACCTATGCTCATACCGGTACCGGTGAGTGGACTGAGCTGGCTCAGGAAACCTGTTCGGTCAGTGATGCACCAATTAATTTGTTATTAAAAAAGCTACAAGACCTGGGACTAACGCCTACAGATATTCATAATTTGGAATACCTCGAAGACCGTGACGTATTGAACCGGTTACCAGGTGGCTTCAGATGGCTGAGGCGAAACGTTCGCGAGCATGTAGTGCTGTACTTTGAAACGATGGCAACTATGCTTGAAGAGAAATTACTCAACGATATTGAGATCAGTTACAGCGCGTTAATGTCACAGGAGGAATTGATTGTTTCAAAAGAGTCGGTTTAAAGATCAATTTCTTTTTTTCAAATCCTCCTGGTCTCCGGTTTCCATATACTCATTGCGATCTTTTTTATAGTTCATCAGAATGGTATAAGATACAATCGAAGCGGCCAGTATTAAATAAAATATAATCATCCACGTGTTCATACCCTGCATGTTTTACTAGTTAGTTAGTCAGAAATTATGCCATTTTATAATTTGTGACGAAAAGTTGATGAAACTAAATGGATTGTTTGTTTGACCTTCAGCTATTACTGGTTGATTATTAAGGAGATGTTGTATATTAGCAAACAGGCTTGCCTGAGTTATAAATTGATTTAACAGAAACCTGATTATTAGCGTATTATAATTCTATAAACCATTGAACGCAGCTACTTTTGAAAATATTATCCGTAAATATCAATATACATTTCACCGGGTAGTGGATTTTATACCGGGAAAAGATCAGTTACTGCCCCTTGATTTTACCCAACAGAATACCGAGCTCACACCTGAAATACTGGGCAATAAACAAGTTTTCAGCAATTATATTCAGCAGAAATTGAAAAACACCAACTCCCGGTATGGCATAGGTGGATATGGAGAACATCGAACTATTTATAGTATCAGCCCTGTGTTTAATGGTGCCCAGCCTGGGGAAGAACCGCGCCGCTTACATCTGGGTGTTGATGTCTGGGGTCCGGTTGGCACCAAAGTATATGCCTTTATGGGTGGAATGATACACAGTTTTGCTTTTAATGACCAATTCGGCGATTATGGTGCAACGTTAATACTACTCCATCAACTGGATGGATTTCCTTTTTATACGCTCTACGGACATTTAAGCCTACGCGATATTCAAACACTTTCTGCCGGGCAATACGTTTCTATTGGTCAAACTATTGCGCATTTTGGTGCGCTGCAGGAGAACGGGCACTGGCCGCCACACCTGCATTTTCAGATCATCCTCGATATGGAATTGAAAAAAGGCGATTACCCCGGCGTATGCAAATATTCTGAGCGCGAAAAATACCTGGCTAATTGTCCAGACCCGGACCTTATTTTACAATTGAACCGGTATATAAAACATAACTCTTTATAGCAATAAACGGGTTGATATACACTTTCGCAAATCGCAATTTTGTGTTACAATAAAATTATGCGTTATGCGAAAGTTTAAAATTGTTCCCTTGTCAAAAGAGTATGCCGCACAGGTAAGAGCAGCCGGGAAAGATGCATTTGGTCATGCAGTAATTGAACAGATTGCAACAGGGTTAGGGCCATGCCGGGTTTCATTAAAGCCATTTAAAAAAGGAATAGATACAAGACTGTTGATAAGCCATAGTCCATTTGACATTGAGAATCCTTATAACCAGCCCGGACCGGTTTTTATCAATAAAGAGGAAGTAGAGGAATATACAGACATCTATCGGTTCCCACCCGAAATAAAAGCCAATAAGAAAAGCTTTCCCTTAACATTGATCGGCTATAATAAAGAACAGCTGATGGTATTTACACAACAGGTGGGTAATGATGATGTGGATGAGCTGATCGCCAATATATTTGAGCTGCATTCAGAAATTGATTACCTGCATGCGCGTAATGCACAGGCTTGTTGTTACATCTGTAAAATTGAAAGGGTAGAAGAGCCTGTGTTATAACATGGCCTTTACCAGTTCTTCCCACTCCTGTTCGAGTGAATAACCAGGCATGCGTTGGCTGGCTTTGGTGTACCAGTAATTCGCGTTCCAGATATCGCCTTCCTTGCGATGCAGGTAAGCATGGATCCAGGCAGCAGATTTATCTGACAGATCTTGGATCAGGGTATGCGCATGGTCCCAATCGCCTTTGGCATCATGCCATAACGATTGAAGGTATACGCTGCTGTCGGCGGGTGGTGTATTGGTTGAAAGGCTTTGTTGAAAAGTGTCGAAGTTCATGTGATAAAGATACTAAACTTTACACCTTCAACAGCCTGAAGGCATGCGTCCATTGGTTGTGTAATAAACCGGGAATACACCACAGGATGCACAATGGCTCAATGGCGCGGGCGGCGGTAGCTACACCCATATCTGCCGTTTCCCAGCCAAAGGCGGTTAAGATATCTTCCACGGTTCTTTTGGCGTTGGCGTCGTTACCACAGATGAACATGGTAGGAGGACCGCCCTTTACAGTAGGTTTGTACATTTGCGCGTTACCCACACTGTTAAACGCTTTTACCATTCTGGCTTGCGGGATCAGTTTTTGTAACCGTTCAAATAAGGATTCGTTCAGATCAGTGAAAAACGGCAGCACGCCGTCTTTTGGTCCGCCGGCTGCAATGGGATTGGAAGTATCTATCAGGATCTTATCGTTGAAGTGCGAGGTGCCTGAGAGCTTGATGGCCGCTTCCGCTGCAGAACCGGCAACGGCAAGCACAACGATGTCGCCAAACTGAGCGGTTACGCCAAAGGTGCCGCATTGCCCCTTGGGGTTTGCGTCCTTCCATTTTTTTACTTCTACCTTGCCGGGATTGCGGGTACCCAGCATAACTTCATAGCCTTCGGCTAAAAAGGCAGTGCCTAATACCTGGCCAACTATGCCCGAGCCAATGATACCTACTTTCATAATTCAGATTTTATAGAGATGATGTAGTGTAAAAATGATCGGGGTACGAAACCTAGCAGCCTATTAAGTTAGTGAATTTTGTGATTACCTGGTTTACTGGCTTACATTACATTTGCGTAGTTTTACAAAGCATGTCTAATCCGAATTTAAATAACAATAAAGAAACGCTTACTGCGGCGGATAAGGAATTTGAGAATAATATCCGCCCCCGGGAAATAAATGATTTTTCGGGGCAGGGGCAGATCATCGATAACCTCACCATTTTTATTAAGGCGGCTAAAATGCGCGGGGAAGCCCTGGACCATATCCTGTTCCATGGCCCGCCGGGTTTGGGTAAAACCACGCTTAGTCGTATTGTTGCCAATGAACTGGGGGTGAACATAAAGGAAACGAGCGGGCCTGTAATTGAAAAACCCGGCGACCTGGCAGGGTTACTCACCAACCTGGAAGCGCGGGATGTATTGTTCATCGATGAAATTCACCGCCTGAGCACCGTGGTGGAAGAATACCTGTATGCCGCTATGGAAGATTACCGCATCGATATTATGATCGACAGCGGCCCCAATGCCCGCAGCATACAATTAACGTTGAACCCGTTTACACTGGTGGGCGCCACTACCCGCAGTGGTTTGCTGACGGCTCCTTTATTGTCGCGTTTTGCCATTAAACAACGCCTGGAATATTATAATGCCGATATATTGCAGAAAATTGTTTCCCGTTCTGCCAGTATCCTCGGCACAAAAATAACTTCCGATGCGGCAGGTGAAATTGCCCGGCGCAGCCGCGGTACGCCCCGCATTGCCAATGGCCTGTTACGCCGGATGCGCGATTTTGCGCAAGTACTCGGTAATGGCGTTATTGACCTGGGGATAACCCAACATGGATTGAAGGCTTTGAATGTTGATGAGCATGGCCTTGATGAAATGGACAACCGCTTCCTGTCGGCCATTATCGAAAAGTTCAAAGGCGGGCCGGTGGGCATTACCACCATTGCCACGGCTGTGGGCGAGGAGCCCGGCACGCTGGAAGAAGTGTATGAACCCTTTCTGATCCAGGAAGGATTTATAAAAAGAACGCCCCGCGGCCGCGAAGCAACGCATAAGGCCTACGCTCATTTAGGCAGGGTAGCACCGGGCAGCAGCGGAATGAATACATTGTTTGATTAGAAATAAAAAACGCTGAGTAATCACTCAGCGTTTAATTTTTTATAGAAGGGTAATAGACTAAGCAACCGGTACCACTAATCTGAATCCATTACCGTGAATATTCACGATCTCGATGGTGTCATCGTCTTTCAGGTACTTGCGCAATTTGGCAATATACACGTCCATACTACGGCCATTG
>NZ_JBJMLX010000158.1:0-18782 GCF_045805085.1 Niastella sp. | reverse complement strand
GTCATATATATGACGCTGAATTGAATGAAAGGTTTGTTATAGAACGGTTAAATGCTACAACGACTTTAGAGTGACAACGAGTACCGGGATGTAATGATGATCAATATTATCTTTTTTCCATTAATGAGATTTTAATCTCAGCGGGCAAAGTTGTGTTATTGTCCTACCAATTTACTTCGCTTTTCAAGCATAACAGTTGTTCGCCATACGCCATCGAGCTGGGCAATACGTTCGCGATAACCAATATAGCGAAAGCCACATTGTTCATGCAAATGAATACTGGCCCTGTTCTCTTCATGTATCACGCTTAACAATGACCATATTCCGTTTTGCTCACTAGTGTTAATTAGTTCTTCCAGCAAGATCCTGCCAATACCTTTTCGTTGATGTTGCTGATGCACATATACGCTTACTTCAGCCACGCCATTGTAACATTCCCTGGCAGATACAGGCGTAAGGGCAGCCCACCCTACCGGTTCATTTTCCTGCATGGCAATAATTCTTGAATGCGGAAGATATTTGAGATCAAACGTGTTCCAGTCGGGCACGGTTGTTTCGAAGGTGGCCATGCCTGACGCTATGCCATGGCCATATATTTCCAGTACGGCACTGGCATGTTCGGGCTGCATTGGTATCAACGAGATCATGGAGCTAATTTAAAAAGGGATTAGCTAAAAAAGAAGGGACATTAAGTTAATTTATACACGCGCCAATCGTTCGGCAGCCAGGGCCAGGGTTTCTTCTTTTTTGCCAAAACAAAAACGAACCACTTTGTTATCGGTGCCATCCTGGTAAAAAGCAGAAACAGGGATAACGGCCACCCCAAATTCCTTTGTAATGCGAACAGCAAAGTCTTTATCGCTTTCATCACTGATGCGATCATACTGTGCGCAAATAAAATAACTGCCTTTACTATCCAGCATGGAGAACCGGGTATTTTTCATGAGCTGTAAAAAGTAATCACGCTTTTGTTGCAGAAAGGAGCCCAGCGTTAAATAAGAATCTTTATTACGAAGGAAGGTGGCCAGTGCTACCTGTGAAGGGGTATGACAGCTAAAGCAGTTGAACTGATGCACCTTGCGAAATTCGCGGGTAAAGGCGTCAGGCGCTACGGCGTAACCCAGCTTCCAGCCCGTGCAATGATATGTTTTGCCAAAAGAGAAACATACAAAACTTCTTTCGGCCAGATCGGGATACCGTAATATGGATTGGTGTTTTACATTATCAAATACAATATGCTCGTACACTTCATCGCTAACGATAATAATATTGGTGCCCTGCACTACCGCACGCAATTGCTGAATATCAGCTGAGCGCAACACCGCGCCCGTGGGGTTGTGCGGCGAGTTCAGCATAATCATTTTTGTTTTGGGTGTAATGCGCTGGCGCACTTCGGCCCAATTGATCTTATACTCGGGAAACTGCAGATCGATGCGCACCGGTATAGCGCCATTCACAACGATGTTGGGAATATAGCTATCGTAACCCGGTTCAAAAACAATTACTTCATCGCCGGGTTGCAATACCGTGGTAAGCGCGGTATAAATAGCATAGGTGCCACCGGGAGTAATGGTGATCTGGGTATCGGGATTAACTTTTGTGCTATATAGAAATTCAATCTTTTCTGCAATGGCTTCGCGTAAGGGCATGTAGCCGGGCATGGGCGCATATTGATTGAACCCGTTTTGCATGGCTTCCGTTACCAGTGCCGTGAGTTCGGCGCTCATAGGGAAATCAGGAAACCCCTGACCCAGGTTTACTGCTTTGTGCTCAGTAGCCAGGGCACTCATCACCGTAAATATAGTTGTGCCTACCTGGGGTAATTTGGATTGGATGGATAGCTGGCTCAAGTTGAGAATTTGAAAATGGTAGAGATTATTTTTTTCCTTTCAGTTGCTCCCGGGCTTTTGCCGGAAGGCTTGCCACGATCAGGTCGTAGGAATCATCGATCCATTCTTTCAACAGGGAATTGTTTACACTTCCATCAACTACAATGGTATTCCAGTGCTTTTTGTTCATATGGTAGCCTGGTTGTACACAATCGTAACGCTCCCGCAGTTCGATGGCTTTTTCGGGATCGCATTTCACGTTAAACTGAAATGTTTCGTGATTTATAGAGCAAATTAAAAAGACCTTCCCACCCACTTTATACACGAGGGTTTCCGGTCCAAAGGGAAAGGTTTCTTCAACTGCTGGTTTTGATAAACAATAGTCGCGTAATGATTCAATATCCATACTTCTCAACTTTATTGTTTTATCTCGATACTGGCTGCATCCAACAATTCTTCACCTGTCATTCGCAAATACACCTGGGCGGCAGTAACCACATCTTTCTGGCAGTAACAAACAATGCGTTCCAGGTTTCTTTCCTTCCAGTATACTTCCCATACCATGCTGCCATCAATATCATCTTTTGGCGTGGGAATGCCGAGTGTGGTGGCCAGCAGGTTCAATGAAGTAAAGTTTTTATAATCACCAAAACGCCACAATTCCATAGTATCGAGGTGGTTTATTTCCCAGGGCTTCTTGCCACGGGTATTGAGAATCGCGGGCAGCGGAATATTATGGATGATCATTCGCCGGCACAGAAAGGGAAAATCAAATTCTTTTCCGTTATGGGCGCACAAACATTTATTGGCATCGGTAGCCCAGCGCTTCAGCATATCGGCAAACTGTAACAATATTTCTCTTTCATCATCACCGCAAAACGACTTCAACACAAGTTTCTTGGCAGGGTGATACCCCTGAATAATTCCGCAGGTGATACATACAACCTTACCAAACTCTGCATATATGCCGGCCCGGTTATAAATGGTTTCAACCGTTTCTTCTTCCTTATTGCGTATTAAATAAGCCGCCTTCAGGGCCCAGAGGGCTTTCCATTCAGGCGTCATTTTTTCATAGCTATCGTGTTGCGGAACAGTTTCTATGTCGAGAAAAAGAATATTGTTGAGTGTGACCATACTTAAAGGTACTTATCTCCCTTATTCCTTTTTATTTCTGCTACATATTCTTTAATGTCCTGCTCTTTCTCTCTTTTACAAATAAGCAGTACATCGTTGGTATCAACTACAATGTAGTCTTCCAACCCCTGCAGCACTACGAGTTTATCTGTGGGGGTTTGTATCATGCAACGATGTGTGTCGAACACAATAACATTACCGCCACCGGAGGCATTGTGCATGTAATCTTTTTCCAGGTTTTCCCAGGCGCTGTTCCAGCTACCGAGATCGCTCCAGCCAAATGAAGATGGGATAACATATACATTATCGGCTTTTTCCATGATACCAAAGTCAATGGAGATATTTGTGCAAAGTGGATAAATGCGTTGTAATGCCGGCACTTCTTCCGTGGTATTGAAATGTGGTTTTTCTGCCTCAAATACTTCATACATTTCGGGCAGGTATTTTTCAAAAGCAGTAATAATGTTTTTTACCTGCCATACAAATATGCCGGCATTCCATAAGAATTCACCACTGGCAATAAATGTTTTGGCCAGCTCAACTGTTGGCTTTTCTGTAAAGGTTTTTACTTTATACACATTGTCACTTACCGTTTGCTGTTCGTACTGTATATAACCATAACCGGTATTAGGGTATGTGGGTTTAATGCCCAGCGTTACCAGCGCATTGTGTTTGCCCACAAAACTGAGCGCTTCAAAACAAACTTTATTAAAAGCCACCGGATCGAGGATCAGGTGATCTGAAGGAGCAATGATCAATGAGGCCTGCGGATCGAGCTGGTGTAATTTATAAGAGATATAGGCAATACAGGGGGCTGTATTTTTTCGGGAAGGTTCTCCCAGAATATTTTGTAATGGCAATTGAGGCAATTGCTTCTTTACAATATTTATATATTCATTGGAGGTTACAACATAAATGTTCTCAGCAGGAATAAAAGCAGCAAACCGGTCATAGGTAGCCTGGATAAGTGTTTTACCGGTATTAAGAATATCCAGGAACTGTTTCGGATAGTTGGTTCTACTTGCAGGCCAGAAACGACTGCCTATACCCCCTGCCATTATTGCTACGTAAGTTTGTTTGTTCATTTTTTGTAAAGTTGTCCTTCGGCTAAGCCCAAAATGTTAATAGGGTTTTTTGTTAATGTGTAATTCCGTTCTGAACGAAAGATTGACAACATTATTGATAAAGTTACAATCTTGTTGTATAATTAATTAACTAAATGAGCCCTTCCCTGATAAGATCGTGCAAATGAATGAATCCAAGGTACGATGCATCGGCCGTTACCACCACCAGTTGGTTGATGTCGAACTTTCGCAAACGATCAAGTGCTTCTACAGCCAGCGCATCGGCCGTAATGGTTTTGGGGTTCAGGGTCATGATCTCTTTAGCGGTAACGCTGTCTAAAGGAATATTCTTTTCAAGCATCCGGCGCAGATCGCCATCGGTGATAATGCCCAACAGGCGATTGTTTGCATCGGTAACGGCTGTTGTGCCCAGTCGCTTTTTTGAGATCTCCATGATCACTTCTTTCAATGAAGCCAATTCGCTTACCTGGGGTTTTTCGTTATTTACATACAATTCAGATACACGCAGGTATAACTTTTTGCCGAGCGTACCACCGGGGTGGAACCGGGCAAAGTCTTCAGAGGTAAACCCTCTCAATTCCATCAAACTTACCGCTATGGCATCACCCATTACCAGCTGGGCCGTTGTACTCGATGTGGGCGCCAGGTTGTTTGGACAGGCCTCCTGTGACACAGTTGTGTTTAACACTATACCCGACTGCCTGGCCAGGAAGGAAGCGATATTGCCCACCATACCAATCAGCGTGTTGCCAAAGTTCTTAACCAACGGAACCAATACTTTTATTTCAGGGCTTTCGCCACTTTTGCTGATTATCATCACTACATCATCCTGCTGAACCATACCCAGATCGCCATGAATGGCATCGGCTGCATGTAAAAAAACAGCAGGGGTACCGGTTGAGTTTAATGTTGCCACCAGTTTCTGGGCAATCAATGCACTCTTACCAATACCACTAATAATCACCCGGCCTTTGGTTTCATAAATAGCTTTAACCGCACGCTCAAAATCATCGTTCACCATGGTTTGTAACGATGCAATAGCCTCTGCTTCCAACCCAATGGTTCGAAGCGCAACAGACTTAATATCAATGGCAGACAAAGTTGACATATTAAGGCAAACCTACTTGAAAATGTTAATTACACAAAGCTTTATACCTGCCTTTGAGCTAAGACAGGCATTTTCAGAACTATAGCAATAACAACGCTGACGTTATTAAGTTAAGCACTTTAAAAGGAATCCTGCTGTAGTATCTAATAAAACAATGTTAACGACCTACAGATCACTTAAGTAGGTTTTAAAATATGATTTATTGACCATTAAAAGGTTGGCATAACAACAAAAATGAATTAAATTCGCATCCCTTTACAAGATGCCTGTTACATCTTTATCCTAAAATGGCCTGATTTTAAACCCATTCAAACTGATCTGACGATTTGCTAACAAAGGGCAACTTTAACCATTTATTGCCGTTAATAACCCGGCAATAAACAGGCACGTAAATAAATATTTTCTGAAACAATCTGTGCGAAGGAAACAATTTGAGCAATGTCAACCACATCAAAAAAAACGTCGTCAAAAACGGCAAAACTTCAGAAAGACACTACAGTAGCAAAGACAAAAGCGTCAAACTCTTCTACTATTATTTCCAGCGCTTCTTTACATCAAGCTCTCCAGGAGCAATTTGGATTCGATCATTTTAAAGGCAACCAGGAAGCCATCATAAAAACTTTATTAGCAGGAAAAGATACGTTTGTAATTAAGCCTACCGGTGGTGGAAAAAGCTTGTGCTACCAGTTACCGGCCATCATGAGCGAAGGCGTTGCTATAATCATTAGCCCGCTTATTGCGCTGATGAAAAACCAGGTTGACCTGGTGCGCAGTTACAGTAGTAAAGATGAGGTAGCGCATTTTCTTAACTCTACTTTAACAAAAAAGGAAATACGCGAGGTGCATGATGACCTGCTTAGCGGGCGCACAAAAATGTTGTATGTTGCGCCGGAAACATTGACCAAGCAGGAAAACCTGGAGTTCTTCTCTGATCTGAAACTTTCTTTTTTTGCGGTTGATGAAGCTCACTGTATCTCAGAATGGGGACATGATTTCCGTCCTGAATACAGAAGGTTGCGTGAAATGATGACGCAGATCAATCCTGACATCCCGGTTATTGCCTTAACCGCCACAGCTACACCTAAAGTACAAAGTGATATTATAAAGAACCTGGCATTGAAAGAACCAGATATCTTCATCTCTTCTTTTAACCGCCCCAACCTGTATTACGAAATACAGCCCAAGATCAAGAAAGATCAAACGATCAAAAACATTGTGCGCTTCATTGTTTCAATGAAAGGCAAGAGCGGTATCATTTATACATTAAACCGTAAAACAACTGAAGAGCTGGCCGACATGCTGATGGCTAATGGCATTAAAGCCGTTGCATATCATGCCGGTCTGGACAGTAAGTTGCGTGCAGAACGCCAGGACCTCTTCTTAAATGAAGATGTACAGGTGATTGTTGCCACTATTGCTTTTGGAATGGGAATAGACAAACCGGATATCCGTTTTGTAATTCACTATAACATTCCAAAAAGCATTGAAAACTATTACCAGGAAACCGGCCGTGCCGGTCGGGAAGGACTGGAAGGAAAATGTATTTTATATTATTCGCATAAAGACGTATCAAAGCTGGAGCATTTGATGCGCGACAAACCGCTTAGTGAACGTGAAGTTGGCGCCCAGCTTATCAGCGAAACAGTAGCCTACTCAGAAAGCGGGGTTTGCCGCCGTAAGATACTGATGAGCTATTTCGGGGAAGAATATACCGAGCAAAATTGCGGACAATGTGATAACTGTTTACACCCCAAAGAGCACGTTGAAGCAAAAGATAATGTGGTGAAGGTGTTGAAGGCCATTAAAGCACTCGACGAACGCTTTGCCGCTGACTACACGGTTAACATCATTATTGGACGGCTAACCCCCAATATCGCCATGTACCGCCATGAAAGCCTTCCTGAGTTTGCCATTGGTAACGACCAGCCAGATCATTACTGGAATACGTTGATCCGGCAAATGTTGCTGGAAGGCTTATTGAGCAAGGATATCGAAGAGTATGGCGTATTAAAGATTACCAGGAACGGGGAAGCATTTGCCAAAAAACCCAAATCGTTCAAGATCGTATTGAACAATTTGTACGAAGAAGCCAATGCCGATGATGATGAAGGTGCTGCTGAAGCAGCCACCGGCGCCGCCGTCGATGAAAAGCTGTTTGAAATGCTGAAGGAGCTGCGTCAGAAAGAAGCCAAGCGCAAATCACTGCCGCCGTTTGTGATCTTCCTTGAAACTTCGCTGCAGGATATGGCAACCCTATACCCTACCAAACTTGAAGAACTTGAAAAATGTTCCGGAGTAAGTAAGGGTAAGGCCATTCGTTATGGTAAGCCTTTTATTGAACTGGTAGCCCGCTATGTGGAGGAAAACAATATTGTTCGTCCCGATGATTTCGTAATGAAAAGCGTGGTGAACAAAAGCGGTAATAAGGTATACATCATTCAACAAACAGATAAAAAGATACCGCTGGAGGTAATTGCCAAAAATAAGGGCTGGCGGATGGATGAAATGCTGGAAGAAATGGAGACCATTGCTGCCAGCGGCACCAAGCTTAACCTTGATTATGCCATTGCCGAAATGCTGGATGATAATGAACAGGAAGAAATTATAGAATATTTCAAAGGGTGCGAAACCTCATCGCTGCAGCTGGCCCTTGAAGAATTAGCCGAGCATAACTTCAACTGGGAACAGTTAAAGATCATGCGTATCAAGTTCCTGGCAATGTACGGAATGTAATCACGCTACATAAATTACTCAATCTGGAATGTATGCCCCGCCTGGCGGTGGCATACATTTTTTATTATATAGCCAGCCTAAGTTTCACAGGCATTCATCGAACAATAGAGACCTTTAATCGAAATAAGAGGCATATTTGGTTCCGGGATAATACTTTAGATTTCATAATCCCGTTTAAGAGTAAGTAATAACTCCTAAACGCTAAAATTAAGATCCTAATGAAAACCATTGTATTGATGGGCGTTTCATGCCTAATGCTGGCCGGGGTGTATGGCGTAATGAATAAGGAGAGTACAGTCAGCAAAGTTTTATCCTTTAACCAGGCCCATGGGGCCGCATCACCTATTGATGCCGGCGACAAGGATAAAACAAACAACGGCTTAACAAGTGAGCATACCGATCATAAAGCATCTACATCAAAAACCCTGGATGACAGCCATTGGATCGATGATCCTCTTTTTGAAAAGGCTGCCGGGTCTGATCTAATCATGGATAATGAAGTGGATGTTCCCCAGGCACAATCGAATCCGGAAATCATTAAGCAAACCACTCCCCACCAGGAGACTTCTGAGCCCCAACCCGAGATTAAACAACTGATTTTGGAATTGGATACAGACAGTACTGTTGGAAAGAAGGTACCCGTTGAATCAATTTAAAAGAAAGAATTTATATAAAGAGACTGCAATAAGGGCATGAATAATGAATAAGCCAATAAGCACTCCGAGTAGGGTGCTTTTTTATTGAAAATTGCTAGATTTTTTTAGGGTTTTTTGCTTGTTATTTCGGAATATCTCCTATTTTTGCAGCCCGATTTAGCCGAATAGGCAAAAATCAAAAAGGTGCGGTAGCTCAGTCGGTAGAGCAAAGGACTGAAAATCCTTGTGTCGGCGGTTCGATCCCGCCCCACACCACGAAGGCCCCTGATAAATATCAGGGGCTTTTTTTATATACTTCGTTTATATTTTTTATTCTATTTCTATTTGCACTAAATATTTACTATCAAACCTTAATTATTTTATTTTTACCTCATTGTACCTTTAATAACCCAATATGGCCAAATTGTCTATTATTATCCCGGTTTACAACGAAGCCGCAACTGTTCATTTGATTCTCAACAAAATTTGCAAGGTTGATCTCATTAACGACATTGAAAAGGAACTAATACTGGTAAACGACTGCTCAAGAGATAATACTGAAGAGGTAGTATTAAAATATATTGAGAGTAAACCAGATGTGGACATAAAATACTTCAAACATCAGGTAAATAAAGGAAAAGGCGCGGCATTACACACCGGAATTGCGCAGGCAAATGGCGATTATATAATAATTCAAGACGCCGATTTGGAATATGATCCGAATGAGTTCAATATATTATTAAAACCTGTAGTTGATGAATTTGCCGATGTAGTGTATGGAAGCCGGTTTATGGGCGGCAGACCACATAGAATTTTATTTTTCTGGCATACCATAGGTAACCGGTTCCTGACATTTTTATCGAACATGTTTACTAATCTTAACCTAACAGATATGGAAACATGCTATAAATTGTTCAGAGCTCCTATCATAAAGTCGCTTAAGCTAAAAGAACAAAGATTTGGGTTTGAACCAGAGGTAACCAATAAAGTTTCCCGGATCCCTAATATAAGAATATATGAGGTTGGGATTTCTTATTATGGAAGAACGTATGCTGAAGGGAAGAAAATTAACTGGAAGGACGGTTTTCGGGCAATTTTTTGTATTCTGAAATACGGACTGTTTAAATCTTAATATTTACCTAAGATAAAGCAGTAATTCTTTTTGCTTACAAAATTCAAAGGATGGGCGACATATTGTCAAAATATTACTTAATACCTGTATTAGTTATATGGGTCGTTATTCTTTTTTTGTACTTCAGGAGCATCGTGTCGGGAATTAAACTTATTAAAAAGTATCCGGGAGCAGAGAAGCGGAATAAAGCAGTTTATTGGCCTTTGGCTGCTATCATCGCCATGCTTGTCACTTTCGCCTTAACATTGCCGCTTTCATACGATGAGTCTTTTACATTTAATGAGTTTACATCAAAGGACATACTTACTTCTATTTCTAACTATCCTGTGCCCAATAATCATGTTTTTCATTCGATTCTTACTAATATAACCTGGGCAATATTTAGCTTTACCCGGTCTGAAATGGCAGTAAGGCTTCCGGCCTTACTTTTTACTGCTTTATCTCTGTATTTTATTTACACAAGGTTTTTTATTGAAAGGCTTTTTTCTGTCTTATTGTTTTCTGTCTTCTTTTTGCTGTCGCCCAATATTATTGAATATGCATTTCAGGCTCGTGGTTATTCTATTCAAATATTTTGTGGCGTTGCTTCTTATTTTTTTGCCGCTGATCCCCGGGTTAATCAATATGCCGGCTTCAGAGAAAGGATAAATGCCATATTACTGTTATCAGTTATTGGCATGTTCACAAGTCCTGCATATTTATATACAGCCGGCGCCATTTACCTTATATTCCTTACTATTAATTATAAGGAAATAAAAAAAGAGCTTGTTTTTTTTATCACAACCAATATCTTTTATGGTGCTACCATATTACTGCTGTACTCCCCAATAATCATATCGCAGGGAATACATCAAATTACAGCTAATCCTTATGTGAAACCCAATGAGCAATTCTCATTTCAAAAGGTAATTACCTATTTGGGGAATTTGGTAGATTATTTAACGCTTCCCTATTATATAGGTTGGCTTATACTGGCTTTGTTTATCTGGTATTCAATTAAGCAAAAACGGTATTATAACTTTTATTTCCTGGTTGTTCCTTTAGTTTTAATGATAGCATTAAAGCAGCTTCCCTTTTCAAGGGTTTTCCTGCCTTATGGTGTAATTATATTGTTAAATGCCTGTATGGCCATAACAGATGCTGTGCGGGTTAAAACTGCCAAGCCGGTAGGTGTATTCAAATCAGGACCTGCTGCTTTTGTATTAACAGGTATTTTCTGTATTGTGTCATATTTATACTTCAATAATATTCATCAAAAAGATGATTTAAGTAAAGCATATCATTTTAAAGAAATAGAATCTCCTCTGGCGGAGCATGATAAAGTTTATACAAGACATTTAAATACAAATTGGGATTTTACCGAGATACTTAAAGCCTATCTTACAATAAAGAAGAAAAGTAATTCAGTGGAAATTGAAAAAGACTTTAGCAACTACAATTTTAATTCATCCATTGTAATTTCAACGGATACTATCCCTGAATGGAAGGTAATTGATTCCACTTCCGATTTTTTGGGTAAACCAATAAAAGAATTTGAACCGGTAAGTTCTAAATAAAACCTGGAGGCCCAATGGCGCCAGACACTACGATGAAAGATCACAGTGATGTGGCCTTTTTTATTGGTCAAACTTTACTAATTCTGCGTTTCAGCGGATTTGACAATTACCGCGTTGAATTGCCTCTTATTTCGCCTCTTCGTGATATTCCATTTCAGTATTGATCGACCAGATATTCGATTTATCGGTGATGCCGGCAACAATATTATCTACTGCAGTCATAGCTGTCAGCATGGAGTGGTCCGAATTGTTGTATTTGTGCATTCCATTGCGGCCTATAAGATAAAGATTTTGAAGACCGTCCACAAAGTTTCGGATGACGTCAAAACGATCGTAGGTCCCAAAGTAGGCAGGATAGGTTTTCTCCATACGAAGAACGGTGGCATCCAAAAGGTCTTCTTTTCGGGCAAGCCCGATCTTCTCCAGTTCGGTGATGGCCGTCTCCTTAATAACTTCTTCGGATTGGTTCCAAAAGTCGTCATCCTTGTTGCAAAAGTATTCCATGCCGATCCAGCTTGTTGCGGGGTCTTTTACCAGGAAAGGACTCCAGTTGTTAAAAAGCTGCAACCGACCCACCTTTACATCTTTTTCCTGTACGTAGATCCAGGTATCTTCCAGTCTAAGCTTTTGGAAGCCGCCAGTCGCCTTGTCCGGAACAGAGAATTGCTTTAGCAATAAGCCTACCGTAATAAAATCCCTGTATAACAAACCAGCCGCTACGTCCCTGACTTCGGCAGGAACGCCGCCTGACATACCTCCAATAAGCTCATTTACGGGCATGGTAGAGAAAAAATAGTCACCTTCCCAGGTTTGTGATTCCCCAGTTTGTGCATTGACGGACCGAATGGCTGAAACTCCTTCTTTGTGATTGACTATGCTCGTTATCTTTTGATGGAAGATAATTTCACCGCCCATGCTTTCAACCTGCCGGGCAACCTCTTCCCAAAGTTGTCCAGGTCCTAATTTTGGATAAAGAAAGCGTTCGATCTGGCTGGTTTCTACATTTTTTTGCGCGATATCCTGATCTTCTTTTTTCTTACGCTTCAGTGCATGCGCAATAGCTTTGGTAATGGATACCCCCTTGATCCGCTGAGCTCCCCATTCAGCAGATATTTCGTTGCAACTAACTCCCCAAACTTTTTCGGTATAATCTTTAAAAAAGGTTTTATATAAGGTTTTGCCAAATCGATTGATCATAAAGTCCTCAAGCGTCCTTTCTTTTCGCCTCGGAAATAGCCGGGCAAATGTATAAGAGAAACCAATACTTATAGTTCGGAGAAGCCCTAGTTTGCGAAGGGTATTGGCCGACAGGTTGAGCGGATAGTTAAAGAACTGACGGAGAAAATAAATGCGTGACAAACGGCGGCGCAACAGCATAACCTTGTTCTTGTCTACAGTAGAGCTTGTAGTTCCAGTATTATATAACTTGCGTGACCGGTTCTGATAGTTAATGTTTATTTCACCCTCAGTAGTGGTTTCCAAAGGCATAAAACGGAACCACCAATCCATAACCCTGTCCGATTTGGAAAAAAACCGATGCCCGCCTATATCGATCCGGTTCCCTTTGTAGTTCACGGTCTTGGATATACCTCCAATATCTCCGGTCTTTTCCAGGATAATTGGCTTTATATTAGTCCGTGTCAGTAATTCGTAGGCAGCTGTCAAACCAGCAGGTCCAGCTCCAATAATAATCGCTTTCTTGTCGTGATTAACAGTGTCTTTTTTCATGCAATAAGGCCGTGAAATTAGTATAATTTTTTTATGTCTTTTATGCTTTCTTCTTTACATTTGAGCATGTTTCGCATACCCCCCAGAACCCGCATAATATTTATCCTACTCGTTGCTATTTTTCTCTTTATTTCCTGGCTGGTCTTATTTTGTATTAAACCAGTGACTTTTTTTCCCGATTCCTATGATTACCTGGCAACGGCGGACCATCTGAGTGATACTTCTTCCGGTCGTCCTTTATTATTTCCGCTATTGCTTCGAATAACGGGCATGTTACACCTGAAACAAAGCATCGTTTGTTACTTTATTCAAATTTTGAGCCTGGCATGTTTCTTTTGGTTTTGCGGTCCACGCAAAAAACTACTATCGTTAACAAATATTGGAATATTGATCGGGTTTCTTCTTCTGCCCGCCATCTGGAGTTATTGTGGCTCCTGTTTAACGGAATCCATTCTTTTTGCGGTAGAAATCTGGATTGTCATTTTCTTATCCTTACTTTTTTTTCCAAGACGCCAAACTTCGCTGGCATCGGCCATTCTGTATTCAGTGGCTATTGGCCTGCTTGCCATTCTGTTAAAGCCCTGGATCATGATTTACGTCATTGGCTGCAGTGTGTTGATCGCGGTGATAGCATGGTTCGGCAAAGCGTTCCGCTCTGCAAGGCGACCGGCTCTCGTTCTGTTTATTGTAACTATTGGAATTTTCGCCTTCAGCTACCGGTACAATATGAGCAAAAGTTCTTCTTCGGCCAATATCGGGTATCTTCTCGCGAACTCTGATAAAGTCGATGATTTAAAAGCAAGATTGCAGGAGGTGAAAGATTCTACAAGCGAAGAAGCCCGTTTCATTAGCCTGATTATTGACGACATTCAGTTGCTTAAGGCCAAATATAACAGCGACCCGTGTATAGCTCCGATGGAGGAATTAAAGGTGCTAAAAGTGTACGACAAAGCCTATGTGGATACTCTAAACAAAGCATTTCGGATAGCTTACTTCGAAAGAAAAAAAGACGTAATCAATCTGATGGGTTTGTCTGTTGAAAGATATGTAAAAGACACTAAATTAGGTCTTTCCTGTCTTGACGTTTGTTATGGTCCATATATAAAAATACTGAAAAAGAACGGGGTATATTTCGCAATTTGTTTTTTCCTGTTAACCTTTATTTATTGGTTTATCCGGAAGCGCAGGCAAACTGCTCCTTCATTCAAAAGGTCACTATCAGCCAACGGTAAACAGTTGCTTATTTTTGTTGGAGTACTCCTTTTCACTTCCATCTTTTTTGCACTATTCCTGGCTGTTTCAGGGGGAATAGAATTAAGACGTACTGTTTTGCCGGCAGTTCTTTTCCAGTTGGCAGCTATAAGCTATCTTATCATTAACAGACATGAGCTAATGATGACAAAACATGATAACACCTAGCCCTTCTAGTCAATGCCAATGGTTATACATCAGCATTGCTTGTAGTTAATGCATTACTATTAGAAAGTTGGGCAAAAAAATACTCACGTACTATTAAAGCAAAATATTATACTGATTTGCGGCAATTTTACATGGTGTGATATCCGCTGTTGTTTAAGGTGATTTCATTCGAAAATCAGGCAAACTTAATTTGGAATCCGCCATGAAGAGGTCTAACTTACATTAAGCCAAAAGCTCGTTTTGCGAACACACCCAAACGCAACCAATCTTAATATGTGCAGTACTTACTACGTTGATTGACTCCTCAACCCGCCACTTTCGTATCCATTCAGCCCGCACCTTATTTATCAACTTCTACATTATTTATTCATCACTAAAATGAAGGTTATGTCATTCAACTTATTTGATTCAATAAGAGGATTTCTGGGCAATGATGTCATTGACAATGCCAGTAATGTTTTAGGAGAGAATGAAGGTAACATGCAGAAAGCGGTGTCCGGAGCAATTCCTGCGGTATTAACCGGCATTATGGATAAAGCAGGGTCAGGAGACGCAGGGAACCTCCTTAGGATGGCTAAAGAAACATTTAACAGCGGCATGCTTTCCAATATTGGCCGCTTTTTCACAGACAATAGTTTAATTAGCAGAGGAACAGAATTACTGAAAGGAATTTTTGGCGACCGCCTGAATAATGTTTCCAACATGATTGCCAACTACGCCGGTATCAGGTCCGGTTCGGCAACAGCCTTACTGAGTGCAGCTGCGCCCGCAGCCCTGGGTGCTATAGGTAGTCATGCCAGTTCAACCAACATGAATACTGCTGGTTTTCTTTCTTTTCTTAACAACCAAAAGGATAACATTCTGAATGCCGTTCCCCCAGGTCTGAACCTCGCCGGAGCCCTGGGATTAAGCAGCCTGGGAAGCGTAGGGAACAGATTAACAAATGCATTATCGGGCATTGGCGGTTCTATTAAAAGTGCAGCGGCCAACCAGCCAGGCAGCCCCAGGAAAACAAATTGGTTTGTGCCTGCCTTATTAGCCCTGGCGCTCATTGCACTGATATGGCTTTTTATGGGTAAAAGAGGCAACAAGGATAAAAATATGCAGTCAAGCATCAATATGCGTCCCGATTCTGCCATTGCTTCAGCTCCGCCAGTCACCTACCCTTCTACTCGGGCATCGATAATGGTGCAATTACCTAATGGCACGGAGATCAATGCTTATAAAGGTGGCATCGAAGATCAGCTGGTAAAGTTTTTAAACGACCCTTCACAAAAAGTTGATAAAAATACCTGGTTCGATTTTGACAATGTGAATTTTGAAACAGGCAGCGCCACTATAATGCCTGAGAGTATGACGCAAATAAAAAATATTGCTGCCATCATGAAAGCGTTTCCTCATGCTGCAATAAAGATTGGCGGCTATACTGATAAAACGGGCAATGAAAGCAGTAACCAGAAACTATCTAAAGCAAGGGCTGAAGCCGTATCATCGGCGCTTAAAAATAATGGAGTACCTGAATCCCAGCTAGCCGGCGCTGAGGGTTATGGTTCCCAATTTGCAAAGGCTGCAGCTGATGCACCTGATGATGAAAGAAAAAAAGACAGAAGGATGGCCGTGAATGTGCGGCAGAAATAATTCTCTTTGAATGAAGCCACCATAGGTGGCGCTTTAATTTGATTAAAATAAGGTAACGTATGAGAAAGAATAGTTTTTCAGGGATACTTCTGTTTGTCTTCATTACCCTGTTTTCTTTGTCTGCCTGCGGGCCAAAGGATAGCAAAATTCAGGCAGCCGTAGAAACCGCTATTAGAAACAACCCTGCTGTAACCGGTATAGCCGCCAGTGTACATGATGGTGTTGTTACGCTTTCGGGTGAATGTAAAGATGAAGCCAGTAAATCGGAAGTTGAATCGGAAGTTGCGAAGGTAAAAGGTGTAAAGAAGGTCGTCAACAATTGTACAGTAACTCCTCCGCCAATGCAGTCAGCTCCGGTAACCATAGCCCAAGATGACGCGTTACTTAAAAATGTAAAGGATGCCATTAAGAGTTATCCTGGAGTAAACGCAACTGTGAATGATGGAGTTGTTACACTCACAGGAGATATTAAACGCGTTAACCTTCAAAAACTAATGATGAGCCTGCAATCATTAAAACCTAAAAAAATAGATAATCAGCTTACCATTAAGTAAAAGGAGGGACTAATTATGGCATTACAGGATAAATACCAGGAATTGCTTAATACCGCAAAAACAGTTGGCATTGCCAACCTGCAGGTACGCGAACAGGAAAATGTTCTGTATATTGACGGAGAAGCTCCGAGCGGTACAGCAAAGGATACTTTGTGGAACATTTATGGTAAAATTGATCCTGATTTTCGATCAGGTGATGTGGTAATGAATATAAACGTTTCGACTATGATACCAGGTGCAAAAGCACAGGTAACCACTGATAAATCAAACCTGAATATCAGAAAAGGGCCGGGGACCGACCAGCCAATTGTAGGTAAAGCAGCACATCATGAAATTGTTACCCTGGTTAGTAAAACCAATGATCAATGGTGGCTTATCAGGACCGATGCCGGAGAGGAAGGGTATGCTTATGCACAATATTTATCACCTCAAGGTTGAGGGCAGTCATAGATAGGGGATTTCTTCTTTTGAAGAGTCCCCTTATTTTTTACTACTTAACAAGTGGAAGGGGTTACAATTTTTCAGTGGGCTGTAGGTTACAACTTTCGAACCTGTTTGCGGTAGATCTTAATAAGATTGTAGATTTTTGCAATGAGTATTTGCTGAAATCTCAAACGGTAACATAAAAAAGATATATAAGTTGGTGATGGGGATTATGTTCGAACAAATAAGCAAACAAATAAAGATTTACTAAGGGTTTTAAGTCCGTTGAATGATCTAGCTGGCTTAAGTTGTATTTGCGATACCGAGTGATAATCGCACTTTTTGCTAAGTATCTTAAAAATAATAATTTGCAAAAATTGCTTTCTTCAAAAAGAAGCGTATAATAGTGGAAATATAAACGTTAAATGCCATCATGCGGCACTTCAGTAAAGTCATAACGGTAATGTTATTAGCTTCTTACATTAACAGGTCACCTAAAGACAAAAAACTGTCACTTTCCAACGATTCTAAAACTGTGACAACAACTTTACGAGACAGTTTGGGCACAGTCTCTTTTTCCATTCCCGCTCGTTTTGATACTTCATTTGCCTGGACAAATCAATCTGATTGTGGAAAGCCCTGCAATCACGAGCAGTACCGATTTCAACCCAAATGCCTGCCCGTTTTTAAGGAGAGTGGATTTTATTATAACGTGCCCGACATTTCTCTGGACCAGTTTACTATAGTTCATTCAGGTTATTTTCCGTTTCGTACCAATCCTGACACATTACAGAATTTGGTACAACATAAACATTTCATAGAACGCCTTTCAAGCGACCCATACAACGGCAAAATCGTTAATGACACTACAGAGAGAATCTATGATCGCTACTTTTCTATTGTTTGCATGGCTGGCTTTGACACGACAAAACAAAAGCATTTTGCAAAGGTGGCAGCGTTGACAACTATCAAAGGAAATGAGATTGAATTTGATTATGAACTTAAAAGTCAAGACACAATTAATAAGAATAGTTTCATCAATACTTCAATGAGGTTCATAAGAACAATCCGTTTGAGCAACGGCATATAACATGGATTTTGCATCGTGTGGGCTGGCGTTAAGGACCGCCCGTACGAACGCTCCCAAAACTTTACCTGCAAACGTTAAATCAATCTACAATGTTTTTTGACGAAGAAATGCTGGTTTCAAAAGAGATCAGAGCCTGGACAGTTCGGCAATAGAACCTTAGAGTCTATTAGTAAATATGCGCTGCACTTTCCCTTTCCGATCCTGTTTTTTTTGCATATCTTGGCCAATTCATGAAGTTTACCCTAACCCTAACCCTACTCCTATTAATTGGTGCCTTTTCAGCCCTGGCCAACACATTCACGGTGACCTCCAACGCAGACAGCGGCCCCGGTTCCCTTCGTGACGCCATTAACCAGGCTGCCGTCAATAGCGCCACCCCCAATCTCATCATCTTCAATATTGCCGACCAATCCCGGGCAGGTCGCACCATCACAATCGCATCCGCCCTGCCCAGACTGCCCTCTAATCTCACGATCGACGGAACCACACAACCTGGAACTCCCTTCGGCATAAGCGCCGCCAGGATCATCATTGTCGATGCGAACCCCATCACTAATCTTAATTGCATCGACATCGTCGCTGTCAGCAACGTTCGGGTCTATGGACTCTTCCTCCAGACTCCTTCTTCCTTTTCCGGCATCTATATCGATCGAAGCAGCAATGTTTACATCGGCGCCGCCGGCAAAGGAAATGTCATTCAGGGCTTCGCAGCGGCCAT
>NZ_JBJMLX010000157.1:0-3333 GCF_045805085.1 Niastella sp. | reverse complement strand
TCGATGCCTTCGCCATCAATCCGGCATAGTGGCGGGTATTTTTAAAGCAAGGTGCATACAATACCTTCCTTCGGGTCAGGCTGCTTTTTTTACGCACGAAGTTTCTGCCATCCATACAATAGAAGGTGAGTTGCCGGATGGTCCGTTTAATAATAAATGGTGCAAAAACTTCGGCCATATAGTAAAGTTACATTAAAAATATACCAAATACATGCCAGAAGCTGCCTGACAGTATACGTATACTGTACACGCACCGTGACCGCTCCAATACTACAAGTATCCAAATATGTACACACAACGTGACCGCTCCAATGCTACAAGCATCCAACCAGTCACTTTCGCCGTGGTTGCACCGTTGCTGCACCACTCCAACTCTTTTGCTACAGTATGGTTGAACGCTACGACACCCGTAGATACCCTTACCATACGGAATATTTAAAGCGCATTTTCTAAAATGGGTTAATAGCCTTCCAGTTATCACTCAAACGCCTATATATTTGATTATCAACGGGGAAATAATTACCGACCAATTAAGCCGTTATCTCTCTATTCAATAACAAGCCAGGGCAGCCAAGACCCTAATTATAATATTAAGGGATCCCGTGGTCCGTTAGGATTTCAGAAGGTTAGGCAGGATGCCGGCCCGTTTCAAACAGCGTCAAGGGTTTCCAAATACTTTGCTCGGCTTATTCTATAAAAAAGGTTTCCTATCTTCCGTTGTCAACGTCCCTAACAGGATGTTATGTTTAACTTACTACCTCAAAGCATTATGAAAAAATTATTAGCTTCGGCCTTGTTGCTCCTTTGCCATGGCAGTTTATTACTTGCGCAAATTGATGAGAAATTAAAAGAAGATATCCGCAATACCGGGTATGTGCACAGCCCGCTCCCACTCGATTACAGTAAATCTTTTGAAACATTTGGCCTTACCAAAAAAGTAATGGCCACCGACCTGCTTTGCGATATGGAAGACCTCAGCAAATGGTCGCATAAGGGTATCGGCGGCCTATCGCTCACCACCGAAAGAAGTATTTCGGGAAAACACAGCCTGCAATTGGTAGCGCCTACCACTTACCCGCAATTCCTGGGTTGGGGTTTAGGTTTTGGCACTTCCCTCGCCAGCTATGATGTGGGGGGTATGAACTGGGAGAAATACAATCGCCTTCATTTTTACATCTACCCCAATTGTGAAGGCGCCCGCAGTATTTACCTAAACTTATATGTAGAGAATGATGGCAAAATAAAAGTACCGGACAAATATGAGCGGGAAGGCTATCATGAAATTAATTTAATCAACAGACAATGGAATGAATGTTTTGTTGAAATGAGTGAGCTGGCCCGGGATAAGGTAACAAAGCTCTCTTTTGCCATTGAAGTTTTTGGGAAAGAACGCACCATGGGCGATTCGCTGAAATTTGATATCGATGCAGTGTCCCTGCAAACCATTGAACACCCCGAAGTGGTAACCGGCTGGACGCCCGCCGAAAATCGCATCATTTATTCTACTACCGGTTATGGGATAGAAAGTGAAAAAACAGCCATCGTGCGGGTGAATGATCATAACGGCAAATTTCAACTGGTAAACAATGTAACCAATGCCGTGGTATACGAAGGAAGGATCAATGCTGCCAAAACAAACATCGGCGCCTTTGAAACCATCGATTTCAGTGATTTCAAAAAAGAAGGGCAATACTTTATTCGCATTAATAATGTTAGCTGCAAGCCTTTTTACATAAACCGAAATATTTGGGACAATTCTGCCTGGCGGGTACTGAACTTTATTTTCTGTGAACGTTGTGGGTATGCAGTACCGGGTAAACACGGCGTTTGCCACAGCGATCTGCATGCAATGGTCGATGGTAAAATTTTCCCTTTCAATGGAGGCTGGCACGATGCGGCGGATATGTCGCAACAGGTGCTGCAATCGGGCGAAATAGTGTATTCCCTGCTGGAGATGGCCAACCGGGCTAAAGAAAAGAATAATAAGGAGCTGTTTCTGCGCCTGCAGGAAGAAGCGGAATGGGGTATTGACTGTATCCTTAAAGGCCGCTTCGGTAATGGCTATCGCGCCCAAACCTGGGGCACTAATTTATGGACGGATGGTTTTATTGGCACAGGAGATGATTCTACCCAAAGAAGACTGGTACATGTTCACAACCGCGCGTTCGAGAACTTTGTATTTGCCGGCATAGAAGCTTATGCTTCCATGATGATAGAGAACGATGCCATACTTAAGGAGCATCTCCGCAAGGTGGCAGTAGAAGATTTTACGATGGCTAAAAAGCGTTTTGATAGCCTCGGCTTTAATGACCTGAGCAGTATCGGTGGCGGCGGCGATCATGCTGCCATGGCTTCCAACAGCCAGTATTCGGCGAATATTTCTTTAGCCGCCAGTTTGCTGTATAAATTAACAGGCAACAAGTATTATGCAACCGAAGCAGCCAAAGCCATTCAATACACCTTGCAATGTCAGCGTACTGAACCATTGGCTGATAACAATAAAACCAGCGGTTTCTTTTATCGCGATCTTGACAAGAAATCCATCGTGCATTACACGCACCAGTCGCGCGACCAGGTATATATGCAGGCTTTCACAGCTCTTTGTGAAACCCAACCCAATCATGCTGATTATGCAAAGTGGTCAGCGGCCATCAGGCTGTTTGGCAACTATCTCAAAACAATTACGCAATATGTACAACCCTATGGCCTGGCGCCAAGTGGCGTGTATAACATAAATGAAGTAAAAGACTCGGTCAATTTTTACAAAGTGCAGGTGGGTATTTTCAGTGGCGCTGCCAAAGATTATAAAGAGCAGTTGGAAAATGGGTTTAAACTGGATAATGAACATTACTTAAAAGTGTTCCCGGTTTGGTTCTCTTTCAGAGGCAATGCGGCGGTTCAACTGTCAACAGGTAAAGCAGCCGCCTTATGCGGAAAGTTTTTAAAGGACAAAGAATTGATGAATATTGCCGAACAGCAATTGTTCTGGATAGTAGGAAAAAATCCCTTTGGTCAGTCATTGATGTGGGGCGAAGGAAGCAACTATCCTCAACTATATACTGCATTGCCAGGCGAAACAGTAGGCGGCATTCCGGTGGGTATGCAATCGAGGTTTAATGAGGACAAGCCTTACTGGCCGCAATTCAACACGGCTACCTACAAAGAAGTTTGGGGTGCTCCTGCCGCCAGATGGCTTTCGCTGATTGCGGAGTTTTAACAGAATTAAATTGCCCCGGCCCCATAGCCGGGGCAATTTGTTACAATTCATCTATTGACCTTTCTTCAGGCGGCTATTGTATTCTTTTTCTTCGGGTTATAACACTTGCTACTGGT
>NZ_JBJMLX010000156.1:0-16817 GCF_045805085.1 Niastella sp. | reverse complement strand
CTTTTATTTTCACAACAATCCTTTCGTTGGTAATAAAATGGTTTTTTACAGTACCGATAGTATCAATGGCCACCAGTTGTATACCGTTGATCTGAACACCCGTAAAATTGACCAGGTTACTCACCAGGCTTCGCCTATGAACGGCGAGATCGTAAGCGCCAAAGGACATAATGCTTATTATCAGATCAGGGACAGTGTGTTTGTAACAAACATCGATAGCAAGCAAACAAAACTGATCTATGTTTTCCCCGCTGATTTTAAAGCAAGCATTACCACCGTAAATGCCAATGAAACTTTACTGGCTGGCTATCGCAGCAGCGATGCAGAAAGAGAAATATACCGGCTGAACCCCGAGAAGCACGATTACTTCAATAAAATATACGAGGCCCGTTTACCCCGTACCCTGTTTGTTATTGACATCAATAACAAACAACTGAAACCCATTTTTACCGACAGCGCCTGGCTGAATCATGTGCAGTTTTCCTCAACAGATCCCAACTTATTGATGTTTTGTCATGAAGGTCCCTGGCACAAGGTTGATCGCATTTGGACCATCGATGTACGCGATGCCAACAAAGGCAAAGTACAACTCATGCACAAGCGTACCATGGATAATGAGATCGCCGGTCATGAGTGGTTCTCTTCCGATGGTAAAACCATCTGGTTCGATCAGCAATTGCCACGTGGTACCAATTTTTATGTGGGCGGGGTGAACGTAAAAACAGGGGAAGAAAAAAAGTACAAGCTTGATCGCAACGAATGGAGCGTTCACTTCACCACTTCACCCGATCAAAAACTGTTTGCCGGTGATGGCGGCGACCCGGGCCAGGTAGCTAAAGCCCCCGATGGCATGTACATCTATTTATTTACCCCGGAAGGCGATCACTTTAAAGCCACCAAACTGGTGAACATGAAGCACCATAATTATAAACTGGAGCCTAATGTGCATTTCTCCCCCGATGGGAAGTGGATTATTTTCAGGGCTAATTTCGAAGGTCAGTCAGAAGTCTATGCAGTTAAAATATAATTAACTATTTTGTCAATTGGTTTTAAGACTCATTTCATTGCAAGTCGCAATACGGTAGGGTTTATTGTTTAACGCTTGCGTCTTTTTCTTAATATTAAAAATATTATAAAACCAGATGATAAAAAGACTGATCTGTACCATTGCTTGTTCTGCTGCATTGATAAATGGAGAGGCCCAAATAAAATGGCCGGCCGTAAATACGGTGACCAAGCCCTGGGCCCGCTGGTGGTGGCCAGGCAGCGCGGTAAATAACAGAAGCCTGACCGCAAATATGCAACAATACGCGCAAGTGGGGTTAGGCGGATTGGAAATAACGCCTATTTATGGCGTGGCTGGTTATGAACCCGAGTTTATTAATTACCTGTCACCCGAATGGATGCAGGTATTTTCCTATACGTTGGCAGAAGCCAAACGATTGAACCTGCAAATTGACATAGCTACCGGCAGCGGCTGGCCCTTTGGGGGCGGTCCGCTGATTGGCGATGCGGAAGCCTGTAAGGATTTTGTATACAAAACCTGGACGGTAAACGAAGGCGCGGGCATTAAAGAACCGATTGCTTTTGAGCAACAACCCTACCTCGATGCTATTGGTAATACCATCGCCGATAAAAAAGAATTATATCCCACAAAGGGTACTGTTGGGGCCGCTACGCTGGCCATGCTGAAGAAAACAGAACATGTTACTGATGTTAGTAAACTGGCCGAGCCCGTGTACGCCAACAAGGATCTTCAAGGACTGGCTATTAACCAGTTAAAATATAAAAAGAACCTGCCCCTGCAGGTGGTAATGGCATACAGTGATAATGGCAAGTCCGTTGACCTTACTTCACAGGTAGATGCAAAGGGTAAATTAAACTGGAAAGCACCGGCAGGTAACTGGACGGTATATGCCCTGTTTATGGGCTGGCATGGTAAAATGGTGGAACGCGCCGCACCTGGCGCCGAAGGCAATGCCATTGACCATTTTTCAGAGCCCGCATTGAAGAAATACCTGAGCCGTTTCGACACCGCATTTGCGGGCGCCGACCTGAGCCAGTTGCGCGGTTTCTTTAATGACAGCTATGAAGTGGATGATGCGCGCGGACAAAGCAATTATACCCCCGGGTTTTTTGATGAATTTAAACGCCGCCGCGGCTACGATCTTAAACTGTTCTTACCACAATTATTAAAAAAGGAGCGCGACGAAACCAGTCTGCGCGTATTATACGATTACCGGCAAACCATTGCCGACCTGTTGCTGGAGAAATTCACTATTCCCTGGCACCAATGGGCGCAGGCAAAAGGAAAAGTAGTGCGTAACCAGTCGCACGGTTCGCCTGCCAACATCCTTGATTGTTATGGCGTGGTGGATATTCCCGAAACTGAAGGCAGTGAATTGCTTCGTTTCAAATTTGCGGTATCTGCAGCCCATATTCTCAACAAACCTTTAGCCTCGGCAGAAGCAGCGACCTGGTTGAATGAACATTTTAAAACGAACCTGGGAGACGTAAAGACGGCGGTTGACAAATACTTTTTAGGTGGGGTAAATCACATCGTGTATCATGGCATTTGTTATTCGCCCATTAACGATCCCTGGCCGGGCTGGTTGTTCTATGCAGCCGTGCATTTTCAACCCATTCATCCGTTCTGGAAAGACTTTGGCACCTTAAATAATTATGTAACCCGTTGCCAGTCGTTTCTGCAAAGCGGCCGGCCCGATAACGATGTGTTATTGTATTTCCCTTTCAGCGATCATAATTCAGAACCGGGTCGTGACCTGTTGAACCATTATGATGGCATGAAGGGATTTGAGAATACCGATTTCAACAAGGTAGCGGAAGACATGCTGGCAAAAGGCTATGCATTTGATCTTATTTCAGACAACCAGTTACAACGGGTATTTGCAAACGCCAACGGCTTGCAAACACCAGGCGGATTGTACCGTACCATTGTGCTGGCCAATACGAAATACCTGCCCTTGCCCACTTTGCAAAAGCTGGCTGACCTGGCAAAAAACGGCGCTACCATTCTTGTATACAATAATTTTCCAATTGGAGTACCCGGTTATGGCCAACTGGCAGAAAGACAACAACAGTTTACCAATATAACCGCTGCATTGAAATTTGCAGGCGATGGCGCCACACAAAAAGCTGCCAGCGGCAAAGGCGCCTTTATAAAAGGAAACGACATCAGCGCCTTATTACAGGCCGCCAATGTATTGCCTGAGCCTATGTATGGGATGGGGTTGAAATGCATTCGCAGAAGCATTCCCGGTGGTAACTATTATTTTATCAGCAACGAAACAAAAAACATCGTTGCAGAATGGGTGCCACTGGGCAGAAAAGCCGCCAGCGCCATTCAGTTCGATCCTATGACGGGAGAAAACGGTGTAGCGAAAACAAGGGTAAAGAATAACAAACTGGAAGTCTATGTGCACCTGGAGCCCGGTGAAAGCTGTGTGCTGCAAACGTCAAATACGACCCTTAAAGGCAAACCCTTTACCTATTATGCAGTAGCCGGCAAAGGCGCCGAAATAAAAGGGAACTGGCGTTTGTTTTTCATGATGGGCGGCCCCGACTTACCAAAGCCAACTACAATTAGTAAATTAGGTTCCTGGACAGACATCCCCGATCAACTGGGAAAAGTATTTTCAGGAACTGCTCAATACAGCATTGAATTTGCCAAACCTTCAGTAGCCGCACCGGCCTATGAAATAGACCTGGGCAAAGTAGCCTGGAGTGCAGAGGTGATACTCAACGGTAAAACGCTGGGAACCTTATTGGGACCTGTTTACAAAGTAAATGTACCTGCCAGTTTATTGAAACCAGAGAACGAGTTGACGATAAGAGTGACCAATGGCATGACCAATCGCATCATCGATATGGACAAAGAAGGCACTCCCTGGAAAAAGTTCTATAACACCAACTTTCCTGCACACGAGGCGGAGAACCGGGGAGCCAATGGTTTGTTCACCGCTGCAAAATGGCAACCGGAAACCTCAGGATTGTTAGGTCCGGTAACTATTGCACCTTGCAAGTAACCTTCAAATACTATTATATGATAAAACAATTCATTTACCTTATTGTGTTAACCGGAGTAATGAATGTTGCCATGGCGCAAAATAAAGAAGAAGCGGCTGTGACCGCAGCCGTTGAAAATTTGCGCAAGGCCATGATCGATGGCGATAAGGCCGGCTTGCAAAACATCGCCGCCGATCAGTTGAGTTATGGACACAGCAGCGGTAAGGTAGAAGACAAAGCAACTTTTGTTGATAACATAGTTACGGGTAAATCAGATTTCGTAACCATCGATCTGACCAATCAAACCATAGCCATCTCTGGCGATGCAGCCATAGTGCGCCACACTTTAGCTGCCACTACCAATGACGGTGGTAACCCCGGGAGTGTAAAACTGAATATATTACTGATCTGGCAAAAACAAAAAGGACAGTGGAAGTTGTTGGCTCGTCAGGCAGTTAAAATAGCTTCTTAGTTTTAAGTCCAGCTTTCGAGGTTTAAAGTTTCTGGTTTCAGGTTCCAGGTTTCAGGGTTGCAAGGAATGTAGAAATTGTTTTCCCCTGCAACCAGGAACTTGAAACAGTTTGTTCAATAGTAAAATGCATTCCCCATTCACCATTGACCATTGACCATTGACCATTCACGATATCACGATTTCCGATTATGAAAAAATGGATCTTACTTATAGCCGGTAGTTTATTTATACATAGCAGCAGGGCGCAGGCCATCAACCGGTATGACCTGGTGCACAGGAATAACCCGCACATTGATAAAGCCGATCCGTTGTCGTCATTGTCTGTTGGAAATGGACATTTTGCTTTTACAGTAGATGTAACCGGATTACAAAGCTTTCCAGCCTATTATGAAAAAGGGGTTCCATTGGGAACGCAATCGGAGTGGGGCTGGCACAGTTTCCCCAATACAGAAAATTACCGGCGCGAAGAAACATTGAAGGAATATGACCTGAACGGGAAAAAGATCACTTATTGCGTACAGGTAAAAGAACCCGAACGCAGCCGCAAAGCTGTAGATTACTTTCGCATAAATCCACACCGGTTACAATTAGGCAATATAGGGCTGGAGATCACTAAAAAGGATGGAACGCTGGCTACCATTGAAGATATCAAAAACGTTGATCAGATCCTCGATATGTGGGGTGGTTTTATAGAAAGCCGTTTTACAATAGATGGTGTATGGGTAAAAGTATTGACCTATGCGCATCAGCAACAGGATGGCATTGGTGTGGAAATAAGCTCTCAGTTGCTGAAAGAAAAACGCATCGCCATCAAATTGCATTTCCCGTATCCCAATGGTGATTTTAAAGATGCAGGCACCTTTGATGGCGACAGCACCAAACACCAGACCGTATTAAACGATGGACTCATTCATCGGATCCTGGATACTACGAATTATTATGTGCAATATGGGTTCATGCAGCCTGCAAACATAACGCTGCGTCGTGCCCATGATGTTGTTGTACAACCCACGCCTACGGCAGACAGTGTATTCAGCGCTTCGTTCTATTTTTCAAAAAATAAACCGCGAGCGGCTGCGCCGGACTTTGTAGCAACAGCAGCCAACTGTACCACTGCCTGGGTTAAATTCTGGACAACTGGCGGGGCTATTGATTTATCCGGCAGCACCAATGAGCGGGCCAAAGAACTGGAAAGAAGAATTGTATTATCACAATACCTTACCAGGATCCAATGCGCGGCTGATTTTCCGCCACAGGAAACCGGTCTCACCTATAACAGCTGGTATGGCAAACCACACCTGGAAATGCACTGGTGGCATGCCGTGCATTATGCGTTGTGGGGAAGACCCGAACTAATGGAAAAAAGCCTTGACTGGTATTTCAAGGTAGCCAATGGCGCCCGGGATATTGCCAAACGCCAGGGCTTTGAAGGATTGCGCTGGCAAAAAATGACTGACCATGATGGTAAGGAAGCTCCTTCTTCTGTAGGCGCCTTTCTCATTTGGCAGGAACCGCATTTGATCTATATGGCGGAACTGGCGTATCGCGCTAAAAAAGATAAAAAGATCTTACAGAAATATAAAGACCTTGTATTCGGCACTGCTGCTTTTATGGCATCGTTCCCTACCTGGGATCCGGTGAATAAGAGATATAACCTGGGCAAAGGATTGATCCCTGCACAGGAATGTTTTGATCCGGTGCATACGTTCAATCCCACTTATGAACTGGCCTATTGGCAATGGGCGTTAACCGTGGCGCAGCAATGGCGTGAACGCCTGGGCATGCCGCGCGAAAAGAAATGGGATAATATCATTAAGAACCTTTCAAAATGGCCGCAAGCCAATGGGGTGTACCTCGCTACAGAAAGCACGCCCGATTGTTATACCAATGAACGCTACATTACAGATCACCCGGCAGTTTTAGGCGCTTACAGCACGCTGCCTGCGTGCGACCGCCTCGATACAACGGTGATGAAGAACACCTACAACCTGATCCTGAAAGTATGGAAATGGGAAACCACCTGGGGCTGGGATTTTCCCCTGATGGCCATGACGGCCACCCGCCTGCATATGCCCGACAAAGCCCTCGATGCATTGTTTATGCCGGTGAAAACAAACACCTTTCTTCTTAACGGGCATAATTACCAGGACGATCGATTAACCATCTACCTGCCCGGCAATGGCGGCCTGTTAAGCGCCATCGCCATGATGTGTGCCGGGTATGATAATAATAAAACGGATAATCCTGGGTTTCCTAAGGATGGCAGTTGGAAGGTGAAGTGGGAGGGACTTAAACCGATGTTTTAGTTGATCAGTTTGCAAGTGGATAGAGTTGACGGAGTTGATAGGGTTGACAAGTTAACAAGGAAGAATACAGAAAGAAGGGAAGAAAGGTAAGAGTTGAAAAGTTAACCAATTAACAGGTAGAATATTATCGCGAGGTTGTATTCCCCTCCACCTTCGGCCGCCGAAGGCGTCGGGGGAGGCCCGCTGAAAAGTCGGCGAGTTGAATACAGAAGTGAGGCTGGGATTTCGCGAACCCTTTCACGTTTCACGTTTGACGTTTCACGTCTTGCAGCTTTCTCAACAGGGAGACTGTCTATAATTAGCATCGATACACCAGTATACCCAAACATGTTCTACAAGTCGTTATACTTTATTGCTTTTCTTGCTACCATTACTTCTGTCAGAGCGCAATTGGCAAAAAACAATGCGCAACTACCTGCTGCAGTAAAGGGTATACAACCTTCAGGAGAAAGAAGTTTACATTACCAGGCTGAGGGAACAGACTTTGTAACCGTCAATGGAAAAATGCGTTTTAACCGGGCGCTGTATGGCACCAATACCGCATTTAGAATTGAAACCGGTGATCTCCCTGAATTTGCTTTGTACATGCCGGGCATGGGTGGAAATCTTAAGCTGGGTTTGATCGCAGGCAATAAAAGCATGTGGTTAACAGAGGCGAGATCAATAAAAGCCATCTATCGCCCGGGCTCCATGTTGTACGAAGTGAAAGACCCGCTGTTAGGAACCGGCTCTATGCAGATTGCTGTACTGGCGCTGGCCGACAGCGAAGGGATGATCATTAAAACCCAGTTTGTAAATGTCCCTCCTAAAGTTGCTTTGTGCTGGGTTTATGGTGGCGCTTCGGGAAAAAAGTTCTCCCGCGATGGCGATATCGGTGCTGATCCGGAATCCTCGTTTTACCTGCAACCGGATTATTGTAAAGACAATACCTATACGATTTCAAAGAACAGCTTTCATCTTTTATATGGTACGGGGAAACAGTTATCAGCCATTGTCCCAACCACTTCTGTAATAAAAATAACGGATGCCACCCAGCAACAGGACCCGTTGACATTATATCAAAGCAATGCATCGGCTACACCTGCCATTGCCGGTAAGCAGCCGGTAGTGAATGGCGCACAATATTTTTTGATACAACCCACCGATACTATACAACTTACTTACAACAAGCTTGTACAGGTTTTTAATGAAGCAGAAGCCGCCCGCAAAAAACTGGCAGGCCGCATTAGAGTAGTTACACCCGATCCCTGGATCAATACATTGGGTGGTACATTGAGTGTGGCCGCCGATGGCATTTGGGAATCGCCCACGTATTTGCATGGCGCTGTTGCCTGGCGCATGCGTTTACCCGCCTGGCGGGGGCCTTATGTAGCGGATGCATTGGGCTGGCACGACCGGGCAAGAACACATTTCAGCAGTTATGCTTTATCACAGGTAACCACACCCGCAACAGGGCCAGTGGTATTTGATACTGCCTTGCATCTGGCGCGGCAACTGGAAAAAATGGGTACCTCTCTATTCAGCAGTGGTTATATCTGCCGGAATCCCAATGGCGATTTTCGTCCGCACCACTATGATATGAACCTGGTGTTCATCGATCAGTTGTTGACGCATTTTTATTATACCGGCGATTCAGCCTATATAAAACAACAATGGCCGTTGCTGCAACGGCACCTGGCCTGGGAGAAAAGGAATTTTGATGCCGATAACGATGGCCTGTACGATGCCTATTGTTGCATTTGGGCCAGCGACGCTCTGCAATACAGTGGTGGAGGCGTTACGCATTCATCGGCTTATAATTACCGCGCCAATGCCGTAGCAGCGCAACTGGCGCCTATTGTAGGGGAAGATCCCGCGCCCTGGCAAAATGAAGCCAACAAAATATTTGATGCCGTAAACAACCAGTTGTGGATGCCTGAACTGGGTTGGTATGCGGAATACAAAGATGCGCTGGGGGAAAGGTTATTACATCCTGCAGCCGGTTTATGGACCATCTATCATGCCATCGATGAAAAACTACCTGATGGCTTTAAAGCTTACCAGGCTTTACGGTATGTAGACAGATCCATTCCCCACATCCCCGTGCGGGCAAAAGGATTACGTGACACTACCAATTACCTGCTGACCACTACCAACTGGCAGCCGTATACGTGGTCACTGAACAATGTAGTGTTGGCCGAAAACCTGCATACCGCATTGGCTTACTGGCAGGGCAACCGATCCGAAGATGCCTATCGGTTATGGAAAAGCGCCCTGGTAGAAAGCATGTACCTTTCATCGAGCCCCGGTGGGTTTGAACAGCTTTCTTATTACGATGCTATACGCGGTGAATTATACCGCGATTTTGCCGATCCCATTGGTATGGCCGGCCGCTCCCTGATAGAAGGTTTGTTTGGCATTGTGCCCGACGCATTGAAAGATACATTAACTATAAAACCAGGCTGGCCCGCTGCCTGGAATTCAGCAGCGTTACAAACGCCCGATATCTCCCTCGATTTCAAAAGAACAGCCAGCACCGATCAATACATAATAAAACCAACCTACCCACACGTCATGAACCTGCAATTGCGGGTACGGGCCTGGAAAGACGCCATTGAATCGGTAACCGTAAATGGAAAACCGGTAAGCTGGCATGACCTGAATGATGCCGTTGGCGAACCGGTAATAGCCATCGATACAACAAAAGCGAAACAATATACGGTCGTTATTAAATGGGCCGGGGCACCGGTTCAACCCATGAAGTATGACAGTGTATATGCTATGGGCACGCAATTAACAGCCGCCACGCCGGCAGGTTTTATTCAATCAATTTTCGATCCGCAGCAGGTACTGCAGAACATCATGTTAACCAGCAACCAGGTGCAGGCAACAGTACAAGGTACAGCTGGTAATAAAACCGCGTTTATACAATTGCGGCAGGGCGAGATGGTTTGGTGGTTCCCGCTTTGTTTTGAAGTAAGACAACCGATTGAAATTATTGCAAACAATAAAGACAACGACCCCAATCTCCATTTCTATATAAAAAATAATGGCGCGGCTGTTGCGGCTACAATAACCGTAAACACATTTGAACAGAAAAGACAATTACCAGCCAATGCCACCACTGATGTCATAGAGGTATTACCTGCTGCATTGGTGCCAGGCAGTAACCGCGTTCGGGTAGAATGGAGTGAAGGGCAGCATGCGGATACTACCATTATGAACTGGCAGGTGACAGCAAATACTTTTAGCCGTTTTGAAAAAGTAGATCTTACCAGGTATTATAACGATAAGGTGACTAATATTTTCAAACAGACGTATTTGTCGCCCCGCCCGCAGGCACCAACTTTACAATTGCCCACACAGGGAATAGGCAACTGGTGTTATCCATTGGTGCAACCGGTGATTGACGATGCGGGTTTACGCAAGGCGGCTGCTAATAATGAATTTATGTTACCGCAACATATTCCCCTGGCAACACCAGCCGATACGCTGGCAAAGAATATCGTGTTCACCTCAAACTGGGATAATTATCCTGATTCTGTTGTTGTGCCATTAACAGGCAATGCCAGCCACGCGTATTATTTACTGGCTGGTTCAACCAATCCCATGCAAACCAGGCTTATAAATGGTGAATTGCGGGTACATTATAAAGATGGTACAACCGATACGCTGGCGCTGGTGAACCCACAGAACTGGTGGCCCATTGAGCAGGACTATTACATTGATGGTGTTGGGTTTACGACAAATGCGCCGCGTCCGCTCAGGCTGCAATTGAAAACAGGAAAACTATACACCACCGCACAGGAATATACTACGCTCAAAGGCTTTTCCAACATGGCCATCGATGGCGGCGCTGCAACCATTCTTGATATGCCGCTCGACCACAATAAGGAGCTCCAGTCTGTGAGCCTTCATACTATTGCCAATGATGTGGTGATTGGCTTAATGAGTATGACACTTACCCGTTAGTCTTCTAATATTTTTTTAATGTCGTGCCACTTTTTCAGGTAAACCCCCGTCTTGGCTTTCATGCGGATTATTACCCTATTGATCTTATTCATTTTAACGGCTCAATTTGTTACTGCTCAAAATAAAGTAAGCGGTAAGATCGTTGACGCCCAAAACCGCCTGCCCTTACCCGACGCAACGGTGACTATTATTAATCCTGTAGACTCTGCTGCTATTGGTTTTGCCGTTGCCGATAAAACCGGTTTGTTTGAAATAAAAAACCTGATAAAAGGAAACTTTGTATTGGGTATTACCTTTACCGGTTATGCGCCTTATACAAAGCACCTGAATATAACCCAATCGCAATTTGTAATGGACCTGGATACGGTATTCATGCAACTGGATACCTCGTTGCTGATGGGCGCCGTTATTGTACAGGCTCCGCCTATACAAATAAAGAAAGATACCATAGAATTCAAGGCCAGTGCTTTCAAAACAAAACCCAATGCTACGGTAGAAGACCTGCTGAAGAAATTGCCAGGCGTGGAAGTTGATAAAGATGGCAATATTACTTCTCAGGGTGAAGAGATCACCAAAGTATATGTGGATGGAAAAGAGTTTTTCCTGATCCCAAGCTGGCAACAAAGAACCTGTCGTCGGATATGGTAGAAGCGGTGCAGGTGTTTGATGACATGAGCGAACAGGCCAAGTTCACTAAAATTGATGATGGCAGCCGTAAACGCAACATCAATATCAAACTGAAGAAAGATAAAAAGAAAGGCGTCTTTGGCCGAACCAGCGCTTCTGTAGGTACTGAAGGTCGTTATGAAGGAAGTGGTTCATTCAATACGTTTAATAACACCCGGCAGATCTCCATCCTGGGCGGCGCCAATAACATCAATAAATTAGGTTTTACCAGTAATGACCTGGTAAGTTCCATGGGTGGTATGGGAAGTGTGCGTCGTGGTAACAACGGCCGTAGTAGCGGCGGAAATGCGCCTGCTGCTGCTAATGGTAATACCAAATCATGGAGTGCAGGTATTAATTTCCGTGATGAATGGGGCGGCAAAATAAATGTCAGCGGCAGCTATTTTGTTGCACGAACCGATAACAGCAACTTTAGCCAGAGCTACCGGCAAAACATGTTTGGCGGTGACTCGTCTTCCTATGTTAACTCAACCAGCACCAGCGGTAATAACAATATCAATCACCGGTTGGGGTTCAGGATGGAATATTTGATTGACAGTATGAACTCTGTATTGATAACGCCCTCGCTCAATTATCAAACGGGCACGTCAAACAGCGATGCTATTTCCACTACCAGGGCTACCAATGCCAGGTTGAATTACAAAGCCATTGATGGATCAAGCCACACCTCCAATAACCGCGATGGGGGAAGCTTTACCGATGACCTGTTATTCCGTCACCGTTTTCATAAACCCGGTCGCACGTTTACCCTGGGCTGGACCACGGCCGTGAACAACAGCAATGGCAATGGATTCAATTTCTCACCGTATCACTTTTTTGATTCAACCAATACGGAATACCGCTTTGATAACCGCCAGCAAATAAACGATCATACTACCCGTGCTTTTAACAACACCGTTAGTTCGTCAGTAACAGAGATGATCGATTCCAGCATGGTATGGGAGTTGAATTATGCGTATACGATCAATAAAAGCAACAGTGATCGTAATGTATTTAATTATGATACTGTAAATGCACTGTTTGACCTGGTTGATACCGCGCAAACCAATTATTTTGAGAACCTGTTTACGGCTAACAGGCTGGGAACTAATTTCAGGGTAAAAAAGCAGAAGTTCGATTACCAGTTTGGCGGTGCGGTGAACTTTGCCACCATGCAAAACTTCACCAGCCGGGCTACTTCTTCCGGTAAAGACAGTTCGTTTACCATGAGGCAGAGCTATACCAACTTCTTTCCGAACGCCTCTTTTAATTTTAACCCGGCGCCCCGCAAGAACCTGCGGTTTAATTATCGCGGCAGCACCCGCGCTCCCAGCGTAAGCCAGTTACAGAATGTGCGCGATGAAAGCAACCGGTTGAATATTCGTACCGGTAATCCTAACCTGAAACAGGAGTTTACCCATAACTTCAATCTTACATACAGCACCTTCAACCTGACCAACTTTTTGTACCTGAATATGAATGCCGGCGCCAGTATTATTAATAACAGGATCGTTAACACTACCAGTAAAGAGTCGGAAGGGGTGTTGTTGACAAGGCCCGATAACCTGAACGGCTCACAGAGTTTTAATTTTTCAGGAACAGTTGGTATTCCGCTTAAAAAAGTAACTACCGGCCGTCGCAGTCCGGTGAACCTGAACCTGACTTCTTCTGCCCGGTATGGCCGGGATGTGAGCAAGATCATGGATACCGTTCGTTTCAATTATACCAGCACGTTGGGGCAGCGGATCTCGTTCAATTATTTTATCCAGGATAAATTAGACCTGCAGGCCAATGCCAACTTTAATTATAACAATGCGAACTATACGGCACAGGGTGCCCAGGACTATAAATATTTCGATCAGCATTACTCAATAGATGTTACCTATACCATCTTCAAGAGAATAATGTTCAACAATGATTTCGATTATTATGTAAATACAGGCCGTGCACAGGGCTTTAACCAGGCCATCCCTATGTGGAATGCCTATATTTCCTGCCTGTTGTTTAAAAAGCAGAATGGAGAAATTCGTATCAGCGGTATTGACCTGTTAAACCAGAATAAAAGCATTAACCGTACGGTGAATGAGTTGTATGTAGAGGATACTTACACCCGTGTATTGCAGCGCTTCTTCCTGGTGAGTTTTATGTACAACTTCAAGAACTTTGGGAAGGATATGTTCTCAAACCGTGGAAGCCGGCAACGTACCGGTAAAAATTATTAGTTATGCGCCATCTTAACAATGTAAGACCTGCCGGCACTTGCTGACAGGTCTTCTTGTTTTATTGATCTTTTGCAAAACGCAAAGTCAGTGAGTTGTTATTTCCGGTAAGCTGAACAAAGTAGATGCCTGGGGGCAATTGTGCGGGCAGATCGTACCTCGCTGGGGCGCTGCCGGCTTTTACTATTGTTTGATACACCAGTTGCGCCGCCTGATTAAATACCGACAAATGTGTATACGTATGTTTTGTTGGTAGTTGCAGGTACAGATATTTTTTAGCGGGATTGGGATAAATAGCCACCTTATCGATGTTATTATTATCCGGGCGAACGGCCGGTTTACTATCATCGTAGGAGAGCGTGGTGTTATACAGGGCATTGGCCGCCGACCCGCAAGTGGATGTGGTACCTGTAGGCGCCAGGCTATAATTGCCACAGGCCATACAGGTGTAGGCAGCAGGATGCGAAACAAAGGCTGCGGGTACATCTGACGTCCATTTTATTTTGGAAGCATTTCCCTTTGATGACAGCCACCCATTGACAATGCTTTGGATCATGGTGCATGTACTACCAGGTAGGAAACATCGGTGCTGGTTTCTGTAAAGAACCCATCTTTATTCAGGTTGAAAGAAGAGCATAATTCAATGACCGAGCTCTTTCCCATCTTTACTATTGAATTGGTTGCGCCGGCCGTCCAGGCGCCGGTAACCAGCATGGACCCAAAATCATTAACGGCGATATTTACCTGTCCCTGGGAGAAAGAACCGATTATATTCACTAACGCACCATTGCATACGATCAGGTTGTCGATGGTGGATACCGGTGCCGTGCTGTTGCCAGTCATTACCCCCGTTATATTCAATTTGGCAGTGTTCTTTACCAGTATTACGCCGGTCTTTTCAAGGTTTATACTACCCAGGGTAACTGTACCTGCCTGGATGACCAGCGTACCGCTAATGGTATACGTATTGGCGCTTAAATTGGTGGTGGAAGAAATGCAATAGGTAGAACCAGCGGCTAAAGTTGCTGAACTGGCTGGCATGGCTAAACTGCCTGTTGGGCAATTGCCGGTACATTGAGCAGCTACATTGGCATAAATGCAGGTAGCTGCTAAAAGCAGGTTGAGGGCTTGAACTACTTTCATAGGAACGGGTCTTAAAAGGTATTTGATTGAAACGAAAGGTAACCTTCTCTTGCAAGTTGTCAAATAGCAAAACTCCGAATTTGATAATATAGCTATATGTTGTTACTTGTTATTTACGGTTATACTGTAATGTGAGTGAGTTGAATTGATTATAAGTTAGTATTTGTAATAATGGGAGTAGTGGGTTGGTGAGTTGACGAGTTTGCCTTTTCAATAATACCGTCCAATAACCTTATTATCTACAATCAATCGCTTTATTTCCGCCGCATCAATAGGGCCCTGTTTGCCATAAACAATATTTCCGCCGGGTTCAACTAAAATGGTATAAGGAAGAGCGCCCTGCCATTTAGGATCAATGGCTTCAATCAATTTGTATTTATCATCAATAGAAAACAGGTAGTTGGTATTGGATGCCTGTTGTTGTTGAAGGAATTTCAGCACTTTTTCTTTTTTATTGGGGTCGTCGGCGCTGATGCTGATGAACTCAAAATCGCGCCGTCTGAACATGCGGTTAATGGAAATGAATTCAGGGAATTCAGTAACACAGGGACCGCACCAGGTTGCCCAGATATTGATCAGTCGCAGTTTGTCGGTGTTGTTCTTAATTAAGTCTTTTAGTCCCGCTTCATCGATGGTATTGACCGATACGGGTTCTTTGGCCCATTCTTCAAAGCCCTGTTTTACCAGCGATGTTTTTTCTGCCCATTTAATAGAGCAGCCAAAGACCTTGGTAGTTTCAACCGCTACAGGTTTTCCTTGCAGCAGGGCATCGATGGCATCCCGGGTGTTGAATTCGGTTGGAGTTTTGGTTGGCTTTTCTACATTGTCTATCCGGCCCTGGTAGCGAAGGACGCGTGATTTGTCAAAGATAAATACATGCGGTGTGGCCACCGGGCCATAGGCTTTGGCGGCAGCTTGTGTTTCACCATCGTATAAATAGGGGAAGTTGAAGTGTTTTTGTTTGGCCCTGCGCTTCATTTCATCAAAGTGGTCGCTCATATCGGTATAGCCCAATTCATCTAATCGCACCGATTTGGGATCGTTGGGCATAATGGCCACCACCGCTACGTTTTTGGCGCTATAGTCTTTGGTGAGTTGAATGATCCTGTCTTCATAAGCCTGCGCTGTTGGACAATGATTACAGGTAAAAATGATAACCAGCACCTGGGCGTTTTTAAAGTTCGACAGCGTATAGGTTTTACCATCGATACCTGGTAATTTGAAGTCGGGCGCTTTTGACCCAATAGCGAGCGTTTTATGTTCGTCACGGATGTTGTTTACTGGCGCTGCCACCGTACATATGGCAGGCAATAGTAATAGATAGGCAAACAATCCTTTCATAAGAGATTATTTACTATAAGTTACAACTTTTCATCAAAATGAAACTACTGCATTAAAGGCCTGGGCAGGGCAGGCATTGGGCATTGTAAACCGTGTTACAGTTGATCAACTGTAACACGGCGCCGTAAGATCTATCAGCAATTAACTTAAAAACCAATTGAGTTGCCACCATCAACCGGTAATACCACGCCGGTGATGTAGCGCGATGAATCGGTAGCCAGGAACAGGGCGGCATCGCCAATATCGCCGGGGTTACCCATAACTCCCATGGGAGTACGGCCGAGGGCTTTATTTTTACGTTCAGTATCCGCATTAAATGCTTTGGATGTCATGTCGGTGGCAATAAAGCCGGGTGCAATGCAATTGATGCGAATACCCTGCGGCGATAGTTCCGTTGCCATAGCCCGCGTCATGCCTTCAATGGCTGTTTTAGAAGCCGAGTAAGCAATTACTTTAGGAATACCGTATTGTGCCGCCATGGAGCTGATGTTGACAATGCTACCTTTTTTATTGGGCAACATGGTCTTTACCACTTCGCGCGTTAATGCAAATACAGCTACTAAATTGGTTTGTATTACTTTTAGAAAATCTTCATTGGTTACTTCGGTAAACTCTTTTTTCATGTTGATACCGGCATTGTTCACCAGGATATCAATATGACCGAGTTGCGTTATTATCTGTTTTACCAGTGTG
>NZ_JBJMLX010000155.1:0-28077 GCF_045805085.1 Niastella sp. | reverse complement strand
TGTACGGTGTTCTCCGCTTCCTGTTGCAGTTCGGTTGCCAGCTCGCGGGAGTAATGTTGAAAATGTTGCTGGCGGCGAATAATATCAATAGCCCGGTTGCGGGCTACCTGCATCAGCCAGCCGGCCGGGTTTTCGGGCAATTGCCCGAACGTCCAGGCATGCATGGCGCGCAAAAAAGATTCCTGCACCACGTCTTCTATCATTTCCAGGTTATGCATACCAAAGATGCGGGTGAGCACAGCGATCATCTTTCCCGACTGGTGCCGGAAAAGATGATCGACCAGTTGTGCCACGCCCTGCTGTTTCTGTTCTTCCATGATTTAACTGTGCGACGCCATCATTTCTTCCACTTTCATCACTTCGCGTACTTCAACAATGCCGCCTAGCGGAAGATCGGGGCAGCCTTTGGCAACTTCTGTAGCCTCATTCAGGTTAGCGGCCCTGATAATAAAGAAACCACCTACCAGTTCTTTGCTTTCAGTATATGGCCCGTCGGTAACCAGCAGTTTGGCGCCTTTTACCGTTTTACCTTCCGGTGTTAAGGGCTCGCCGGCCACATACATATTTTTAGCTTTCAGTTCGTCGATCCAGGTCATCCATTTTTGCATGTGTTGCTGCATTTGTTCGGCAGAGAAATCGTATTGATCCATAGCGCCCCTGAAAATGAACATAAAATCTTTCATAATGGTAAATTTTAAAGATTACAGATTTAAGTTACCGGTTATATGACGAACGAAAAATGACGGTCAGGACAAAACCGGAAAATATATTTACAGGGGTGGACATTCCGCCAACAAAACGGCCCGGCCAATTGGCCAGACCGTTGTTAGTGATTAGTGGTAAAGACTAACTAATGTATAAATATCTTCTGCACAAAATTTCTTTGCGGGTCCTGGCCCAGCAGGCGCACATAACAAATGCCTTCTGCCTGTGGATTTAATGATATATCTGTTCTGCCTGTTTTGCCGCTTAACAACTGGGTTTGTAAAACCATTCCCTGGCTGTTTACGATCTGTGCCAGTTTGAATGAATCATTCAGGTAAACGCTTACCATGCCTGCATTCACAATTGTAGGAAATACATAATTCTGGGTGGAACCGGTCGCTGCCAGTTTTAAGATGGGAGTGTAATCGTACCGGTCATTCTTATCAGTTATTCGAATGCGATAAAAAAACATGTCGCGCACATTTACGGGATAATGCCTGAAGGAATAGACTTTTCCGCTCAGATAGTTCCCGGCCGGCAATACGCCTACCCGTTGAAAGTTAATGCCATCTGAGCTGAATTCTATTTCATACAATTTAAGATTATCGGGCTCCCAGGTACTACGCCATTGTAATACAATGCCGTCGCTGCCGGAGGGCGTAATAATCAGGTCACGCATTTCGACTGGCCTGGGCAGTGCGGTCATGCTGTTACTGCCTTCATATACAAACCGGGTCTTTTGACGAAAATCAATATATTCATTGGGAATAACTTTCCCCGGATTAACGGGAATAAAATCGGCTGTAGGATTACCAGCAGGGGTTTGCGCATTGACAGGGAGCGTGCCTGTTATGCTACTTATTAGTAAAATGGCTGTAATACAAACTGTTCTGCCAACTTTTGAGTATACGTACTTCATATTATGCCCTTTAAGGTTCAACAATGAATGAGACGCAGTCGCCGGGCAGGTAGTGGTTGATAGATAATCTTCTTCAAAATTAATGCCCGGGGGAGAAAGGGTGGGCTTAATGAGATGGTATTGGGCAGAAAGTAGGAGGTAAGAGGAAGGAAGTAAGAGGTAGGAAGTAAGAGGTAAGAGTCTGAAAAAAAATAGGAGGTACGGTTATTCGGGATCTCCCTACTTCGTACTTCCTACTTCTTAATTCTTTATTTCGAATTACAGCGTTTTCAGCACATCGTTCATGCTTCTAACGGCATCGGCGCTCTTGTTAAAGAGGGCTTGCTCGTCGGCATTTAAACCAAAGTCAAGGATCTTTTCCCAACCGCTTTTACCGATGATAACGGGCACACCAAGGCAAATGTCTTTTTGACCGTATTCGCCGTTCAGTGATACGCAGCAGGTAAATAATTTTTTCTGATCGCGTACAATGCTTTCAACCAGGGCTGCTCCGGCTGCACCGGGTGCATACCAGGCGCTGGTACCAATCAGTTTGGTAAGGGTAGCACCGCCTACCATGGTATCGGCAACTATTTGTTTTTGTTGTTCTTCGCTCAGGAATTTGGTAACAGGCGCGCTGTTCCAGGTTGCCTGGCGAATAAGGGGGATCATGGTAGTGTCACCGTGTCCGCCTACTACCACCGCATTCAGATCGGCAGGGCTGCAACCCAGGTGCTGGCTCAGTTGATATTTAAAACGGGCGCTATCGAGCGTACCACCCATACCAATGATCCTGTTCTTTGGCAAACCAGTGGCGGTTAAGGCCAGGTAGGTCATGGTATCCATGGGGTTACTGATAACGATGATGATGGCGTTGGGAGAATGTTTCAGAATGTTTTCGGCAACGCCTCTAACGATACCGGCGTTGGTTCCAATCAGTTCTTCACGAGTCATACCCGGTTTGCGGGGTAAGCCTGATGTAATTACAACTACATCGCTGCCGGCAGTTTTGCTATAATCATTGGTACTACCAGTGATGCGGGTATCAAAGCCCAGCAAAGCGGCTGTTTGCATCATATCCTGGGCCTTACCTTCGGCCAGACCTTCTTTAATATCCAATAATACCAGTTCCTGTGCCAGTTCGGCCCGGGCGATATTATCAGCGCAAGTAGCGCCTACTGCACCGGCGCCTACAACAGTTACTTTCATCAGAAAAAAATTTAAGGTGTTGAGCTAATTTTTGCGCAAAAATAGGCTCGATTGAAGAATATTTATTTTTTATTTATCGCGCATTCCGCCAAATGAAGCCAATAAGTGGTTACTAATCTTTTTGAGCGAAGGCTGCCAGCACCTTATCTACACCCACATTACCCTCGAAAGTGGTAATAAGCTCGCCTTTTTTATCATAGAGCGCCTGAAACGGCAGGCTTTTTATTTTGAAGAAGGGTGGCAGAAAGAATTTGGTATCCCGGCCCATTTTAATATTCGGATGGTCGGCGATCTTGTGCTCATTGTAGAAGTCAACCATTTCATTGAATGGCTGATAAGTTACCATTACGATCTGGTATTTCTTCAGCTCCTTCATTTTCTTTTCCATCTCGGCCCACTGGTGTTTGCAATGGTCGCAGTCAGGACTAAAATACATAATAAGGGTTGGCTGATGATGTTTCAGGTTCTCCTTGGTTAAATTGGTGCTGTCAGTCTGTAAAATGGTAAATGGGGGAATGCTGGGGAACCGCTTGTAAGACGGACTGTCGGGTGGTAAAGTTTGTGCGGATGCCAGTTTTACTGTAAATGCCAGAATAAGTAATAAAAGCCGGTTTTTCATTTGTCAAAAATTTGCAGGTGTAAGGCGCCCGCCGGGGCGGATACGGCCGATAAGTTTCTTTTTATTCAGTTATAACGGAAATACTTCCCAAAAATAATCTTTCGGGAATAAAATTATTTTTCAAAAATAACAGGAAATGAACAGGATAGCCAGGTGTTACAGGCATTTAACAAAAAAGATTTGGCATTATTTACGGAAAAGCCGTAGGTTTACGAAAACTTCGTAGATGGAAAAGTTAACCACGCAGGAAGAACAAGCCATGCAGGCGATATGGAAAACAGGAGAAGGCAATATAAAACTGTTTCTTGAAAATATGGAAATGCCCCAACCACCCTATACCACGCTGGCGTCAACGGTAAAAAATCTGGAGAAGAAAGGCTTATTGCAAAGCCGGTTGGTGGGCAATACCTATTTATATAAACCGGCCATTTCTGAGGAAGAATACAAAAAGCATTTCATGAGCGGGGTAGTGAAGGACTATTTCGACAACTCATACAAGCAACTGGTAAACTTTTTCGTAGAGCAGAAGAAGTTAAGTTCGAAGGAATTGAAGGATATTCTTGAGATGATTGAGAAAGGAAGTAAGAAGTAAGTTGAAAAGTTAACTGGTTGATAAGTTAACAAGGCAAAAACCTACTGGTTAACCCGTCAACTTTTAAACTCGTTAACTTCTAATACAAATTCAAATTATTCCAAAAGGTACTTTATGCTACAATACCTGCTTAAATTAACGATCAGCCTCTCCATAGTTTATCTCTTCTATCAGCTATTCCTGCGCCGGCTTACCTTTTATAACTGGAACCGCTGGTACCTGTTGATCTATTCCATGGTATGTTTTGTAATACCCTTTATAAATGTATTCACCATTATAGTAGGGCGGCCTGCATTGCGTGAATTGGCTTTTGTAAATTATATCCCGGCCATTACGCAAATAACGCCCGGCAATACAACCGCTTCGGTTGGGATTAACTGGTGGCTGGTAACTGCTGTTGTTTTCCTTACTGGCATTTTAATAATGGCAGCGCGTTTGGGAATGCAATATTATTCCTTATACAAAATGCGATCAAAGGCAGTATTGCTGTATGATAATAAAGTAAAGCTGTATCACATCGATGCGCCGGTAATGCCTTTTTCATTTGGCCGGGGCATTTATGTAAACCAGCATCAGCACAGTGAGCATGAATTAAAAGAGATCATTCGCCACGAATTCATTCATGTAAAACAACGGCACTCGCTGGATATCATCTGGAGCGAACTGTTGTGCATGCTGAACTGGTATAACCCGTTTGCCTGGTTATTACGTCATGATATTCGGCAGAACCTGGAGTTTTTGGCCGATCAGCAGGTGTTGCAAACCGGTTTGGACCGCAAACAATACCAGTACCTGCTTTTAAAAGTTATTGGAGTCAATTCATTTAGTATAGCCAACAATTTCAATTTTTCATCACTCAAAAAAAGAATAGCCATGATGAACAAAGCCCAAAGTGCCCGCGTGCACCTGATCAGATTCCTGTTTTTGCTGCCCTTGCTGGTAGTGGTATTGCTGGCCTTCCGCAATACCACCCAAATACATCGCCAATCTTTGCGGGCCCTGGTGACCGATACCATACCAACTGCTGAAAAAATGCCTCCGGGTTGGAAGGACATGGAATCCATCGATGTAAATAATACAAAAGTCACCGTACGTTTAAAGAATAAAAAAGTAGAGACGTATGACCTAAGTAATATCAAAGAAAGGGAAGAATTTGAAAAGAAATATGGGCCGTTGCCAACACCTCCACCGCCGCCGCCAGCGCCTACAGTTAAAAGTGACATTGAAATAAAGGAAGCGCCAGAAGCGCCGGAAAACCCGGAAGCTCTCAAACATCTGGAAAATGTGCTGGCGCCAATAGCTCCCGAAGATCCCCAAAAATTAACGCTGGCGCCAATCGCCCCGGAAGTGACAGCCGTAGAGGCGGTTCCGCCCCCACCGCCGCCAAAAGAACCGCAAGTGCTGATCTTAACGCCGGTTCCACCCCCACCGCCGGTTCCTGTTCAGGATTGCTACAACCAAAAGGGCTTTTGCGTTAATGTAGTAGACAATCACGGCGAAGCCACCGTGATCGTGAAAGACAAAGACAATAAAATAATGCTGGCTGTTTCCCTGACCGACTGGAACAAAGACAAACAACAATATGAAGAGAAATACGGCGAAGTTCCCACCCGCCAGATCATGTTGTTGCCTAAGACAGTAATGGGATATAAGTCAAATCATGTAACCATAAAACAAGCTACCGTAGTTAAGGACGACGAAGTGGTGGCAATAGGCAAACCAATAGAGAAGGTCGTTGTCAAAAACTCGCTTAAAATGAATGAAGGGCAATATAGAAAGGTGGTTGTAACGCCCAGTAACGGGTATATGCTAATTGCGAAAGGTGGAGCTGCCCCTGTTAAATTGCCTACCCAGGCTAAAATTGCCGCTGAAGTAAAAGTACTCGCAGAAGCAAAAGTAGCTGCTGAAACAAAAGTGGCTACAGAAGCAAAAGTAGCCACATCAGCCAGGGTTGCCACAGCAGCCAGGGCCAAAGCCGAGGCGGAATCCCGGGAAGGCGCGGAGCCCAAACCTGCCGCTCCGTCAAAAGAACAGTAATCAGTGCATTTTGCCACCTGCCAATTTTGCCATAATTTTGCCTCCTCTTTTTATATAGGTACCTGTTTTTTGACTTTTGAAATTTTTATCATTTATGGCAAATACCTCAGATATCAGCCGCGGCATGATCATCAAGTTGGATGGAAGTTTATATACTGTGATTGAATTTGGCGAAAATAAAACTGCCCGGGCTGCTGCCAAGGTATGGGCAAAATTGAAAGGCGTTGACAACAGCCGCAGTATTGAAAAAACCTGGAACAGCGGTGATAGCATTCACCCGGTACGCGTTGAACGCAAAACCTACCAGTTCCTGTACAAGGACGATACCGGTTATAATTTCATGGATAGTGAAACTTTTGAGCAGATAGCCATTGCTGAAAACCTGGTAGACGCACCCCAGTTCCTGAAAGACGGACAAGAAGTTTCTGTACTCATCAATACCGAAACCGAGCAACCGATGAGTGTGGAGCTGCCTGACAAAATTGTAGTGAAAGTCACTTATAGCGAACCAGGGGTAAAAGGCGATACCGCTACCCGTACCCTGAAGCAAGCCACTGTTGAAACCGGCGCTACCGTAAACGTACCGCTGTTTGTAAACGAAGGCGAGCTGATTCGTATAAATACGAAGACCGGGGAATATGTTGAAAGAGTAAAAGAATAATACTAAAACTTACGTTATACCGGGACAATGGAACTCAAAAATCCATTGTCCTCTTTTTTTGGGTAACACCGAGCCGCCAACATAAAAAAACGGTTTTGGATATATTTAGTGTGTAATCCTTATCTTAGCCGCCTGTTATACAGGACTTAAACGACAAACTAAAATTTTTAACAGATGGATTTTAAACAAATTCAGGAGTTGATCAAAATGATCAACAAATCTAATATTGGGGAAGTGACGATTGAAGAAAAGGGATTTAAACTAACCATCAAGCAAAAAGAAGAACCGGTTCAAAATGTCATTGCAGCTCCTGTACATACTCCTATGATGACTGCTATGCCACAAGGTGCGGCTGCCCAACCTGCTGCACAGGCAACTGCCCCCGCTGCAGATAAAGCAAAAGCTGCAGATGCGGTTGCTGACAACCTGATCACTATTAAGAGCCCGATGATCGGTACTTTCTATCGCAGTTCAGCCCCCGGCAAACCTGCCTTTGTTGAAATAGGTGATGATGTTACTCCCGGTAAAGCGGTTTGCATTATCGAAGCCATGAAACTCTTTAATGAGATCGAAAGCGAAGTAAAAGGCCGTATCGTGAAAGTATTGGTTGAAGATGCTTCGCCGGTAGAATATGACCAACCGTTATTCCTGGTAGAACCTTAAAAATGTAGTCCCGGTTCAACCGGGATGAAAATGTGCAAATGTGAAAATGAATGCAGGCTTTCGCATTAGGCTTGGTTTTCCATTTTCGAATTTGCTAATTTTCGAATTTTCAAATTAAATTCAATGTTCAAGAAAATATTAATTGCCAATCGTGGAGAAATTGCCCTTCGGGTAATACGTACCTGTAAGGAAATGGGCATCAAAACGGTTGCTGTTTATTCCACCGCCGACAAAGACAGCCTGCACGTGCGGTTTGCTGATGAAGCTGTTTGTATTGGAAAGGCTGCCAGCTCCGATTCCTACCTCAATATTCCGCACATTATGGCCGCGGCAGAGATCACCAATGCCGACGGTATTCATCCCGGTTATGGATTTTTGGCCGAAAACGCCCGTTTTGCGGAAATCTGCGGCGAGCATAATATAAAATTTATTGGACCCACGCCCGATCAGATCCGTTCTATGGGCGATAAAATGACTGCCAAAGAAACCATGATCAAAGCCGGTGTACCCGTGGTACCTGGTGGCGAAGCATTACTGGAAAGCCTGGAGGAGGCTAAAAGCCAGGCTAAGGAAGTAGGGTATCCCATTATCCTGAAAGCGACTGCTGGTGGTGGTGGTAAAGGGATGCGTGTTGTTTGGAATGAAGAGGAAATGGAAAAGAACTACAACACCGCTAAAACAGAAGCCGCTGCCTCGTTCAAGAACGACGGCATTTACATGGAAAAATTTGTGGAAGAACCACGCCACATAGAAATACAGGTTGCCGGCGATCGCTATGGTAAAGTGTGTCACCTCAGCGAAAGAGATTGTTCTATACAACGCCGTCACCAGAAACTCGTGGAAGAATCACCTTCCCCTTTCATGACGCCCGAACTGCGTAAACGCATGGGGGATGCCGCTATAAAAGCTGCTTCTGCCATTGGTTATGAAAGTGTGGGTACCATTGAGTTCCTGGTCGACAAACATCGCAATTTCTACTTCATGGAAATGAATACCCGTATCCAGGTAGAACATTGCGTAACAGAAGAAGTAACCAACTTTGACCTGATCAAAGAACAAATAAAAATAGCAGGTGGCGAGGCCATCAGCGGTTTGAACTATGAGCCGCAGATGCATGCTATCGAATGCCGTATCAATGCCGAAGATCCGTATAACGATTTTCGTCCCAGTCCGGGCAAGATCACTACGCTGCATCAACCCGGCGGACACGGGATCCGCATTGACTCACACGTATATGCCGGCTATGTAATTCCACCGTACTACGATTCTATGATTGCCAAGATCATTGCCGTAGCACGTACCCGCGAAGAAGCCATCAATACCATGAGCCGCGCCTTGAGCGAGTATGTAATTGAAGGCGTAAAAACTACTATTCCGTTCCATCAGCAACTGATGAAGAACGAAGACTTTATAAAAGGTAACTTCAACACCAAGTTCTTAGAGTCATTTAAGATGGTATAGTTGAAAAGTTAACCAGTTAATCAGTTGACGAGTTAACTTGTCAACTGATTAACTCAATTCTTCACTTCAGTACTATCATTATTTTTTAGACCCTTTTCTCTCCACTTCACCAATTGCTCCCGTTGTTTGGGCGTAAGAATTTCATTCAATTCCTGCTGGTTCATATAATGTTGCAGACGTTCGCGTTGAACAAGCCGTACCAATCTTCGTTTTTGGTCTTGCGTTAAATTCAGATCGCGCAAACGCAACCGGTCCCGGTCGTTGATATTTACCATGCGTTGCTGTGCCGAAGCGGCTGCTCCTGTTATGATCAACACTCCCAACAATAAAATTCTAACCCATTTCATGGCCATACGATTTTAACCTGTACAGGTTAGACCCCGCCAGATAACAGGAGTTTAACCAGGTGTATATTACCTGGTCATTAAATTGGGTGGATAATTCTTTTTTAAAGACGAATGCGCCTGTTGGAACGATTAATAGGTAAATTCATTCGTTACCGCTTCCAGCTTGTCTTCAACCCCGTAAAACGAAGCGATCCTGCGAATAACGTTTTCTACCACCGCATCGGGACAGGAAGCGCCGCTGGTGATTAAAATACGGGCGGGACTGCCGGTTGGCAGGTAATCAGCTGTATGCAATTCTTCTTTTGTGTGAAAATTATAATGCTGGATGTCTTTTGCAGACAGGAGTTTTTCTTCAGAATTAATAAAATAGGTGGGCAGTTCCTGCTCGCACAGCTCTGCCAGGTGCGTAGTGTTGCTGGAATTATAACCGCCTACCACAATGGCAATATCAGCCGGCGTTTGCAGCATACCGGTAACCGCGGTTTGGTTGTCATTGGTGGCGTAACATAAGGTGTCGCGGGTATCGGCAAAACGGGTTTCAATGTTTTCCGGCGTTAAGCCATAATGGGTTTGAATGGTTTGTTTCAGAAACTCGGCAATGGCCTGCGTATCGGTAGCCAATTGGGTAGTTTGGTTCACCACCCCAATGCGTTGCAGGTGTTGGGTAACATCAAACCCGGTAGAAAAACGATTGGCAAATTCTGTATAAAAAATCTCCGCCGGTTTTTCGAAGGTAATATATTTCGCCAGGTTTTCCGCTTCCTGCATATCGTTCACAATTACTGAAGGGGCATTGCTGGCGGCATGTGAAAAAGTGGCCCTGGTTTCTTCGTGTTTGGGTTTACCATGAATTACAATGGTGTAACCCTTTTGGGCTATCTGCTCGCTGCGGTTCCATACTTTTTCAACGAAGGGGCAGGTCGTATTATATTTTTCAACCGGAATACCCAGTTTGCTCAATTTCGACTCTATTTCAAGCGTTGTACCAAAAGCAGGAATGATCACCACATCATCGGCAGTTAATTCCTCAAACGGGATCAGCTGATGGCCGTAGTTGTCCTGCAGAAATTGTACGCCCCGGCTTTGCAGATCTCTGTTCACCTGCGGGTTGTGGATCATTTCGCTTAATAAAAATATTCGCTTGCCGGGATTTGATTCTATTGTGCGGAAAGAAATTTCGATGGCATTTTCTACCCCGTAGCAGAACCCGAAGTGGCGGGCCAGGTAAATGTGCAAAGGACCGAGTGTCAACAGGGTAGGAGTAAAATCTTTTTTCATTTTATCCTGCTGTTTGCGACTGTTTTTGATGGCCGTGATCAGCGGGCTACGATAGGTAATAGGAACATTAAAAGTTTTCATGCCAGGGCGAAGGTACAAAAGTTGATTGTTAGAAGGGATGTAAATATTAGCCCGTAATTTTGATTAAACCAACCAGGAATGAGATGATGATGACCCGACGATTTTCACCAATAGCTTGGAGCATTAACAGCAATATTTATGAAGTAAATATTCGCCAGTATACAACCGAAGGCACCTTTAATGCATTTGCCCAACACCTGCCCCGGTTAAAAGATATGGGGGTAGATGTTTTATGGTTCATGCCCATTACCCCAATAAGCAAGGAAAAACGGCAGGGAACTTTGGGAAGTTATTATGCCTGTGCCGATTATAAAGCGATCAATCCGGAATTTGGCACCCTGGCCGATTTTAAAAGCCTGGTAAAAAAAGCCCATGAACTGGGACAAAAAGTGATTATTGACTGGGTAGCCAACCATACAGGTTGGGATCACATCTGGACAAAATCAAATCCCGAGTTCTACAAGCAGGATGCAGAAGGTAATTTCTACGATACCAATAACTGGCACGATGTAATTGATTTGAATTATTACGACCATGGGATGCGCACTGCCATGATAGACGCCATGCGTTTTTGGGTAAAGGAATGCGATATAGATGGCTTCCGCTGCGATATGTGCCACCTGGTGCCGCTGGATTTCTGGTTCAGGGCCCGTGTGGAGCTGGATGCCATAAAGCCTTTATTCTGGCTGGGCGAAACGCTGGATGTTCCTTATTTACAGGTATTTGATTGTTTTTACGGCTGGCGCTGGATGTCGAATACCCAAAAATATTACCGTCAGGAAATTAACCTGGGCCAGTTAAAAGATGTGTTGAACCACTATCAATACGATCTGCCTGATGGCACCTTTCCCATGCTGTTCACCAGCAATCATGACGAGAATACCTGGAATGGGACCGAATACGAAAAATATGGCGAGATGGCAACCCCATTAGCTGTATTCAGTTGTACCTGGAATGGTGTTCCGCTTATTTATACCGGCCAGGAATTACCACTGCGCAAAAGATTACCGTTTTTTGATAAGGATGAAGTGAACTGGAATGGCACGCCAGAGCTGCAGACTTTTTATAAAACCTTATTACAATTGCGGAAACAGCATCCGGCCTTGCAGATAGTAGCCAAGCCGGAAATATTGGTTACCAGTGATAATGACCGCGTGTTGGCGTTCACCCGTAAAAATGAAGGTAAAGAATTGGTAGTGATATTGAATTTGAGCGCGCAGGATGTAGACGTTCAATTGTCAAACGCTCCGGTACAGGGCAAGTTCACCAATGTGTTCACCCAGCAACCGGTTACTGTGAATGGCAGTTTTTCCGCCCGGTTGAAAGCGTGGGACTATCTTGTATTGACAAGCTAAAATTATTGATTAAAATAAAAAAGAAGCCCCCACTAACCTTCTCCCATTGAGGGGAGGTTGGTGGGGGCTCTGTATTTATGAGTTGTCAGTGCAAAAGCACTAGTTTGCCGGACTATCTAAATTGATCACGATGGGATAAACGCCTTCGTAACCAGGATAAACACCTTCCAGTTTTATACTGCCAGAAGCACCTTCCAGCGCCTTGCGCAGGTCATCAACGGTATTTACGTCTTTGCCATTGGCTTTAGTGATTACATAACCTTCCTGAATTCTTACTTTACTTAACAAGCCACCCGAACCAATTGATTTCACCATTACACCACCTTTAACGCCTGCTTCTTTCGCATCATCCTTGTTCAGGGTTTCCAACTCAGCGCCTAATTTATCCAGCACAGAAGTTTTAACTACATCAGTGCTACCGGTTTTATTTTTCAGGACAATAGAAGTTGTATACTCCTTGCCACCACGTTGGTAGGTGAGGGTGATCTTGTCACCGGGGCGATAAGTAGCGATCTGGCCAATAAGGTCGGCGCCACTTACAACAGGCATATTATTGACCTTGGTAATAACGTCGCCTTTTTTGATCCCGGCAGCTAATGCAGCACCACCATCACGAACGGTCATTACATACACACCACCATCATCCTTGATACCGTTTTGTTTTTTCTCATCATCGCTGATGTTATCTCTCGGATATTCAATACCCAGATAAGCTCTTTGTACGGTTCCGAATTTAATAAGGTCAGAAACAACCTTTTTTACGATATTAACCGGGATGGTGAAGGAATAACCGGCATAAGCACCTGTAGGAGAAGCTATGGCTGAGTTAATACCAACCAGCTTGCCGTCAGTGCTGATGAGCGGGCCGCCACTGTTACCGGGGTTAACAGCCGCATCGGTTTGAATGAATGATTCAACCGGTGAGTCGCTCTGGCGTTTGTTTATTTCAAGCGTTCTGCCTTTAGCACTTATGATACCAGCCGTTACGGTTGTTTCCAGTGTCAAAGGATAACCAACTGCGAGTACCCACTGACCAACCTTTACTTCATCAGAATTACCATATAACAGGAAGGGTAAACCTTTTGCTTCGATCTTTATCACAGCCAGGTCACTGCTGGGGTCAGCGGCGATCACTTTGGCTTTGAAAGATTTTTTATTGGTAAGCATCACGGTAATATCATCTGCACCGTCCACTACGTGGTTATTGGTAACAATGTAACCATCTTCACTGATAATGGCGCCGGAGCCGGAAGCCATTTGCGGAATAGAGCGGGTGCCGTTGCCAAAGAAATCATCCAGGTCGGGGAACAGATCACCAAATGGATTATTCCGGGGCAGGTTATTACTTACTGTACGGGTAGCTTTTGTTTTAATGTGTACTGTAGCAGGAATAGCGGCTTCAGCAGCGGCTGAAAAATCAGCCGGACCTGTTGATCCATTTATTCCGTTAAAGCCGGCATAATTTGCCGGTATTTTTCCAGTATCGCCACTCTTTTGATAAACGTACGTGCCATCATGGCTAAAATGGTTAACACCCCACATGGTCACTCCGGTAGTGGAGGCGCTAATGAGCACAATAGCCAGAATTTGTTTCCACTTCATAATCGTTATAAATTTTATGAGATTTTATAGTTGTTTCAAAATACATGCCTGACAACAACAAATTTAACGTCAGGAATTAATGCAAACCTGTGTTGATAAGTTGGTTTAACAATTAATTTACTAAAGTCTTCGTACTTCGCTTCTCAAATTTACTAAAAGTAAGCTGGAAACGCCAGAAACCTCCCTTCCGCCGATGGAAAGTTAAAAATTATTATAGGTAATTGCTTATGATTACATGTAATTTTTCCAGGCAGATTTGCCAGTTTTTCACAATTCCCGCAAAAATTTCATGACATCAACGCCGTCCGCATAATCGGTAAGCGATGGTTGCTGCGCCTGACCAAAAGCAAGGTGGTTTTTTCCAACTATACACTGTACATCGGCATTCTCAGCAAGCGAAGCTTCTACCTCCGCTGGGTTTTTATAGAACTCATAATTCAGCTGACTGATGGGGGAGAACAGTTCCTTGCTTTCAGTGAGTAAAATACTTTGGTTGCTCATGTAATACTGCTTGTTAAGCAGCAAAACAGCCAGCATATAATCGTAGTTATGCCTGTATTTATGCATGTCGCCGAGATAGTCGTATTTTTTGAAGGCATTTATCAGGGGAAGAAAATCATAATTTTCAGGCACGTATAATTTGGTCACATTACGGCAACCCAGCCCAAAATACTGGTATACATCATCGGCCAGTTTATCCAGCTCGGCAGGCGTTTCTTCCCCGGTTAATAGGGCCACCGAGGTGCGGTTGCGGCGAATAATATGCGGGTATTTGCTGAAGTAATAGTCAAAATACCGGGCAGAATTATTGCTGCCGGTAGCAATATAAGCATCACAGCCTTTTAGCATTTCGGAAAAAGTCACCAGCTGACGGGTGGTTTCATCCCACACGTACAGTTGCTGTACCAGGTGTTTAATGAGTACCTCGTCTTTGGAAGAAGGCTTTATGGTTTGCCGGTGACCGGTAATGAATACGCATAAAAAATCGTGAAAACCAACCAGTGGTATATTACCGGCCATAACAATACCTACGTTTTTGGGCGCGGCGTTCTCGGTGGGAAGGTTGTATTGTTGGGTCCAGGCGGCCAATTTATCGTTTTGTAAAAAGGCAAGGGCAATATTTCGGGTAGCCGTTTCAATAAATTCGGGGGTGAACCAGCTGTTCTGCAAACTGGCTTTCAGCTTGGCTGCCTGCCAGTTATCGTTATCCTGTAAAATATATTCACCTAACCGGTTCAATAAAACGAATCGTTGTTGTAAATTCATTACGCCTTATATTTGTCGTGCAAAAATAGTTGTATTCATTTCACGAGCCTGCAAGCAGGCAGGTTTAAAATTCAGCAAGTTATGGCAATAAAAATCACCGAAGAATGTATTAACTGCGGCGCCTGCGAACCCGAGTGCCCAAATAATGCGATATATGAAGGTGGAGTAGAATGGAGAGTGGCAGACGGTACTACAGTAAAAGGATCATTTGTATTATTGGATGGAACTTTAATTGATGCCGATACTGCGAATGCGCCAATTAGTGTAGATACGTATTATATCGTTCCGAATAAATGTACAGAGTGCCAGGGTTTTCATGAAGAGCCCCAGTGTGCAGCAGTTTGCCCCGTTGACTGTTGTGTACCTGATGAAATGTATGTTGAAACAGTGGAACAGTTAATGCAAAAAAAGGAAAAACTGCATGTCTAAAAAGGTGCGGACAGCCAAATAAAATTTTGATTCTGGCTGATAATTTCCCTACCTTTCTGTTAGAATAGTAATGTAGCCTTAGTGCTACTTGTAAGTGGCGGGTGATATTTCCCGCCGTATTGAGGTGAAGGATTAACGACCTTCACCTTTTTTATTGTTAAAAATCCTCCTTTTCCCATTCTTGCCGCTTTTTGCCTGGCTTTCCCTCATAAATACCTGCCTGGGTAGTTTCGGGCTTCCATCCCTTTTTCGTTTATTTGCTAAAAATTTTCCAACCTTACATGAAGCCCAATATTGCCTTTGTTACCGGTGGGTACTCTACTGAAGCCGTTATTTCCTATAAAAGCGCGCTTACTATTGAAAAGAATGTTGATACAGACAAGTTCAACGTTTATAAAATAGATATCACGCCTGAGAGCTGGTTCTACCAGTCTGACAAAGGCGAAAAAATAGCCGTTGACCGCCAGGACTTCTCCCTGACCATTGATGGTAAAAAAATATCATTTGATGCGGTATTGATCGGGATCCATGGTACCCCGGGCGAAGATGGAAAATTACAGGGCTATTTCGACCTTACCGGATTGCCCTATACCTCCTGTGATTCAGCGACTTCTGCACTAACTTTTAATAAAAGATATACGGTAGCCGTAGCGGCTTTTGCTGGCATAGATGTTGCCAAATCTGTACATATTTTTAAACACAGTCCGGTTACCCCGGCGCAGATCCTGAGCCAGCTAAGCCTGCCCGTGTTTGTAAAGCCCAATAATGGGGGTTCAAGCATTGGTATGAGCAAAGTGAATGCGGCTGCAGACCTGGCTGGCGCTTTGGAAAAAGCATTCAAAGAAGACGATCAGATACTGGTAGAAGAGTTTATCGCCGGCCGTGAATTCACCATCGGGGTGTTTAAATCAACCAAAGGCATTATTACCCTGCCGATCACAGAAGTGAAATCGAAAAAAGATTTCTTTGATTATGAAGCGAAGTACCAAGGCTTAAGTGAAGAAATTACCCCAGCCCAGGTTGATGAAGTGATAGCAGAAAAGGTTCGCAGCACTGCCAAAAAGATCTATGAGCTGTTTAATTGCCGTGGCGTGGTACGGATTGATTTTATCTACAACGAAGCCAGACAGGCTGCGTATATGCTTGAAATAAATACCGTACCCGGGCAAAGCGAAGCAAGCATTGTTCCGCAACAGGTACGTGCCATGGGGTGGACGTTGAAGGAGTTTTATTCAGCACTGATAGAGGATGCGTTGACGAGGAGGAAGAGTTGATAAGTTAACTAGTTGATAAGTTAACTAGTTGACGAGTTAACGAGATAGAAGAAGGTTAGGAGGAAGAAAGTAGGAAGTTGATAGGGTTGATAAGGTTGATACAGTTGATAATGGTGCGACATGCTCGCGAGCCATCTTTGCCTTTTGCCCTCTGCCTTTTGCCTTTTCACAATTGACGAACAATAAACAAACAAATACTACCTTGTTTAAATTCATGACAGGGAAACCCCTTTGGGTACACATACTGACAGCTTTAGGCATTATTGTACTGTTGATAGTTGTGTTCCTGCAATCGCTTCACTGGATTACCAGGCATGATAAAACCCTTACCATTCCTGCCGTAACTGGTAAATCGTATGCAGAAGCCCGGAAAATACTGGAAAGCAAAGGTTTTGAAGTAGAGTTACAGGATTCAATTTATAACGATACCGCAAAGCCTTTATCGGTATTACGCCAGTTTCCCGATGCGGAAGCAGTGGTAAAAGTGAATCGTACGGTGTATCTTACCATCAACAAATCCATAGCACCGCTTATTGAAATGCCCAACCTGGAAGGGTTGAGCTTTCGCAGTGCAGAGATTTCGTTGAGCCAGTATTTGCTGAAACTGGGAGATACAAGTTACCGGATGGATTTTGCCAAGAACTCGGTACTGGAGCAACAATACAATGGCGAGCGCATAAAAGCAGGTACAAAAATCCCGCAGGGAAGTAAGATCACGCTGATACTGGGTAGCGGATTGGGCCATGAAGATTTTAGTGTACCTGATCTGGTTGGGTTAACTTATAACGATGCTAAAGTGTTATTAGAGTCGAATGGGTTGAATGTAGGAACTGTTATCCCCAGCATTGATTCAAGCGCTTTTGTTGGCCGCCAAAGCCCGGAACACAACACGCCCGATGGCCGCATAAACCGTATTCGCCAGGGGCAGTCGGTAGATCTGTGGCTACAGCGAGATAAACCGGTAAAAGCAACTGTTCCGGAAGTACCTCAACAACCTTAACAACAATAAATAATTTAAATAGCTATTATGCAAAACATAACTCCGGAAGAAGTAAAAGAACGTCTTGACAAAGGTGAGCAATTAAACCTGTTAGATGTGCGGGAACCCCATGAACGGGCAGAGTTTAACATTGGTGGCATTCATATTCCCCTGGGACAGGTGATGATGCAGGCAGATGAGTTGGAGAACCTGAAGAACCAGGAAGTGATCGTGTACTGCCGCAGCGGTAACCGCAGCGGACAAGCCGCCATGATACTGGAGACAATGGGTTTTACCAATACCAAGAACCTGAGTGGCGGAATGCTGTCATGGCAGTCGAAGTTTGGTCAATAGGCATTACGCAAGACGCAAGTGAGGTCTGTATCCCTGATTTTTTAAATTTTAATCAATATCACCTGTGTTTAAGTTCATTACCGGAAAACCGCTTTGGGCAAATATCCTGTTGGGTATTGGCATTTTGCTTGTCTTGTTTTTTATTTTTTTACAGTCGTTATCCTGGATCACCCGGCACGATAAAACGCTGGCCGTTCCATCAGTAACTGGCAAATCGTATGACGAAGCCAAAAAGATCCTGGAAGGGCAGGGGTTTGATGTAGAGATACAGGATACGGTGTATAATGATACTGCTGCATTGTTATCGGTGGTAAAGCAATTCCCAACTGCCGAATCAAAAGTAAAGATGAACCGCACGGTTTATCTGACCATTAACCGCGATGCAGCACCGGATATCGAAATGCCCAAACTGGTAGGGCAAAGTTTCCGCAGTGCACAGATCACGCTGCAACAGCAGAAACTGAAACTGCAAGACACTATTTATAAGAATGATTTTGCCACCGACCAGGTACTGGAGCAGCTTTACAAGGAGCAGCCGATAAAAGAAGGCACCAAAATACCTATGGGTAGTGGTATTACACTGGTGATAAGCCGTGGTACGGGTACCGTAGACCAGGAAGTACCAGATCTGTTTGGAATGACATTAAACGAAGCAAAGGTTATCCTGGAATCGAACGGATTAACGTTGGGTACTATTCAACCTACAGGTGCCGATCCAAATGGATATGTATACAAGCAGGATCCTACCCGTTTAACCATCAGCGGTAACGTAAATAAGATAAAACAAGGGCAGTTTATTGATCTGTGGGTACAAACAGATAAGCCGGTTCCCGGTGACAGTACGGCGCAAGGACATTAGATTTGAGGTGTTTGGGAAAAGCGTTTTTTAGGAGTAAATTTGTAAAAACCATTAAAAATGGGTGCTCCATCATTAGATAATGAATTTATGCAGTACTGGTCAAAACTAACAGTAGTGGAAAAGGAATCACTACTGAATGTGGCCAGAAATTATGTTTTGCTAAAAGAGGAAGAGGCTGATCTGACAGAATTAAGACGCAGTATTGTTCATGAAGAACGTGAAAAGTATCTTAAAGGAGAGGGTAGATCATATAGCTGGGAAGAAGTAAAACAAATGGCAATAGATAAAGAAAAAAGGAATGCCTTATAAGATTGAGATCAGACCGTTAGCCAAATTAGAAATTTTTGAGGCGTATGATTGGTATGATGCTCAAAGGGAAGGATTAGGATTGGAATTCCTCGAAGAACTCGAAGCTTTTTATAAAAGTTTAGATCGCAATCCCTTTTCTTACTCCTATTATGATGAGCCCGTTCGTCAAGGTAGATTGAAGCGATTTCCTTACACTGTAGTATTTGAAGTAATAGATTCAAAAATTGTTATTTACAGTGTCTTTATGATTCGGCAGGACCCCTCAAAAAAGCGATCGATGTAATTTAAAACATAAGTAAAGAACCCCTGACGTTTACGGCGAGGGGTTCTTTGCTTATATATGCTTTTTATTTCTTACAACTTCACATTCAGTCCCACCATGAAATTGGTGCCGGCCATGGGAAAGTAAAAGTTTTCGGTAGTTACTGAACCGCCATACTGGTAACTGTAGGTATAACCATTGGGTTCATACTTTTTATTGAAAACATTGTTCACCTGGCCAATGAAGGTGATGTCTTTAAACAGGGATTTATGCAGCGTATAACTGATCCGCGCGTCCTGTACATAATACGGGTCAAGACTGCGTTTTTTGTTGGAAGTATTGTCGAGGTACTGCCGGCCAGCATATTTTGCCGGCAAACTGATCTCTACATTGTTGCAGGGAATAAAATTCAACATGCCCGATGCAATGATCGCAGGTGAAAAGGCAATGTCGGTATTGCCATGCGGAACGGCTTTTTGACCGCCATTATCATAGTCATCGTAATATTCGGTAAAGTTCCTGATCTGGTTTTTACTGAACGTAATATTACCCGCCGCATTCAACCAATGCGTGAAACGCATGGCGCCCTGCAATTCAATACCCATTCGATAGCTGTCAGGAACGTTTGTACGGGTATAAGAACCCACATTATTGATCTTGCCGGTTAATACCAACTGATCCTTATACATCATATAATAAAGCGTAGCGCCCCAGTTGTATTCGCTGGTTTTCTTTTCTACGCCTAGTTCAAAATCATGCAGCTTCTCTGGTTTTGGTTGCTGGTTAATGCCCGCTTCAAAATCATCGCGGTTAGGTTCTTTATTACCTTGCGAATACGAAGCGTACAACTGGTAATTGTTCTTTGAGTAAGCAAGACCAACTTTGGGGTTGAAGAAATTCCAGGTATTATGCAGCAGTAAGCCGGGGTTATTTTTAAAGCCGCCAATGTAATACAGTACGCGACGATATTGCAGATCAACAAAGCCCTGCAGGTGACTGGTCAATTGTAACTGGTATTTGGCATAAGCGTTCACATCGGTTTTATACGCGTCGTTATTATACCATTGATAATTGGTGGGAATGCCGCCAAATTGCGACCAGATCACATTGCCATAGTGTTTGCCATCATAGCGGTTCCAGCCACCACCCACAATCAGCTGGCTGATATCATTTTTATATTGAACCGAAAATACCTGTCCGTAGAAATAGTTATCCAGCCATTGTTGCTGAACCAGGTCGGTTGCGCTGATCGTGTCTGCACCGACAACCGGGGCGTTCAACCCATAATCGCTATAGGCAATTACCGGTTTGTATTCTTCATAATAACCCTTGCCACGCGTTAACCAGAAGGCGGTATTGAACGTCAGCCTTCCATTGAGATCATGGTTGATGAACAACTGGTAATGGTCCTGTTGGTAATTATCGGTTTGATTGGCGTACGTGAAATAATTATACTTTCTGGGCTCAGCTGAAAACAAATTAGTTGAATCCTGTGGCGTAAAATACAACGAGCCAACGTTATTGTTGTAATGATTTTCGAGATCAGTTTTGCTGCCGCGCAATTTGGCTTCAGGAATACCATTCCAGGCCTGGTAGGTTTTTTCATTGCCGGAAAATACATTCACGCGAACAGAAGTGTTCTTGTTTATATAGGCGCCTGACAAATAAAACGACTTCAACGAACTGCTGGCCCGGTCAATAAACCCATCGCTCGATACTTTTGAAATGCGGGCATCGAGCGTAAAGTGATCGTCGATCAATCCACTACCAGCTTTAACCGTATGTTTCCAGGTGTTGAAGGAACCATAGGTATTATTTATTTCAGCATAAGGCGTCGTATTGGTTTCGTTGGTGCTTAAATTAATAGTAGCGCCAAAAGCGCCACCACCGTTCGATGAAGTACCCACGCCGCGTTGCACCTGTATACTGTTTACAGATGAGGTGAAATCGGGCAGGTCCACAAAGTAAGTGCCCTGCGATTCCGCATCGTTATAAGGAATGCCGTTGAGCGTAACGTTGATCCGGGTTGCATCACTACCCCTGATGCGAATAGCCGTATAACCAACGCCATTACCGGCATCGGAATTTACTATTACTGAGGGTGTTTGATTTAAAATGAAAGGCAGGTCCTGTCCCAGGTTGAGTTTTTCAATATCTTTTTTAGAGAGATTGTTTTTGGTGAAGGGCGCTTTATCGCCGGCGCGGGTTGATTTTATTTCAACCGGTTGTAAAAAAAGATTCATTCGCTCCAGCTTCACATCTAGAGTATTACCCGAGGCAACAGCCTGATTTACTGCCTGAAAACCTATTGAAGTAACATGCAGGGTATAATTACCCGGTTTAATTTTCCTGAACTCAAACGATCCGTTTTCGGTGGTAAGCGTTGACATTCCATTACTCAATTCTACTGTAGCGGAGGCAATAGGAGTTGAGGATGCAGCATCTGTTACTTTACCGCTGATCTGTGCAGTAAGACTATGAGTCAATAACAGGTAGCAAATCCCCAAAAGCATTTTTTTCATTTGTATCATGTTTGTTGAAAAAATGATTTAAGAGAAATGCTGCGAAAGTGAAGTGTAGACAAATACGGAGCTACCTTCCCTGCGCAGGCATTACCCTGATCAGGTTCTACGGGTCTGTTCTCAGCCTTACCGCTGTTGGCGGGAAAGCACCCCGGGAAACTGAAAATCTCTGATTTTTAAAAGAGTCTGCAAAGATACGAACATTATTTTTTTAAGAATATTGTAACATCTGGGTATCGTTATCCGTCACACCAGCATATGAGTACTATGAAAAAGCATCTTTTAACTCCTATATTATTATTAATCAATATCATGGCTATTAGCCAGGAGAAAATTATATATGATGCCAATGCCGAAAAACGTGAAGTAGGCAGCTTTCAGAGTATCAGGGTGTCTGATGGCATCGATCTGTATCTTATTCAAAGCACAGAGGAAGGGTTGGTAGTAAGTGCTACAGAAATAGCTCAACGCGACAAAATGCGGACTGTTGTTGAAAATGGCGAGTTAAGGATATTTTTAAATGGCGGGGGATTTAACTGGAAAGGCAGGAAGTTTAAGGCGTATGTGTCGGTAAAGACGCTTAATAAATTGAGGGCTACAGGCGGAAGTGATATAATTATTCAGGGAGAATTGAAGCTTGATAAATTAAACCTGGAGTTAGCAGGCGGAAGTGATTTTAACGGGCAGGTAGCTGTGACTGATTTAACGGTTGATCAAAGTGGGGGCTCCGATGTTCATATGAAAGGGAGTGTTGTTAATTTAAGAATAGATGCCCACGGCGGCAGTGATTTCAAAGCGGAGGAGCTGGTTGCTGAATATGCTATTATAGATGTAAGTGGTGGAAGCGATGCCACTTTAACGGTTAACAAAGAAATGGCAGCTGAAGCCAGTGGCGGCAGTGATGTGAAGTACAAGGGACATCCCGTGATCAAATATAAATCAGCTACTGGTGGTGGTAGTGTTCGAAACGTGGATAAGACATTATCGATTTAACATATTTATTATTTAGACATCTTTAAAGAACTCTTCCGGTTTTATATCCAGGCCATGCAATAATTTCAGGAAGGTGCTTAAATACATATCCCCACCGGATTCATACCGGGTCATGGCGCTTCTTGAGATATTGATTTCATACGAAAAGCTTTCCAGTGTTGTTCTTGCCTGGCGTTTATTCTTCAATGCTTTCCCGATTTTGTTTAACATCTTCTCTGTTTCGGCAGCTGATAATTCCTGGGCTATGGGCCTCCGTGCTGACGGTCTAGTTTTTCGCATGTACGCAATTAAGATAGGATTCCCTTATTTTAAAACCCTTGAATAGGGGGCGCTAAGATAAATGTCTTATAATAAATGTCCTTAAAAAAGTACAGCAATGTAAAAAAATAGTAACTTCATTGACAGGTAACCGTTGTTAGTAATGGTTGATTTATTTAATATCAACTATGCTATACTGTTTGCGATAGATACCTTATCTCCACGCTGGCACATCAGACTACACATAACGCTTAATTCCGGAAAGGTATTGGGGAAGTATTGTTCCCCCGATGATGTTCGATGTAAAAAGGAAAGGCGATGACGACCCGTCCCTGTGGGGCGGGTTTTTTGTTTTTGGGCAGAATATTTTCTAAAAGGGAAAAGTTTCTTTTTAAAAAGGAGGAACGATATTTTCAATACAAGAAGTTTCTACTTAAAAAGAAGAAGTGTTTACTCAAAAACAAGAACTGTTCATTGAACTGGTAGAACCTCTTTTTCAGTCAGAAGAAGATTCCTTTTAATGACATGGTCAGGTCATATAATGGATCGTTTGGGTAAATGAAAGGAATAGTCGGGTATTTTAAAAACCGGAACTGCTTTTTGAAAAACAGAGTCTGGTTTTAGAATAAAGTGAACTGTTTTTTCAATAACAATTCTTGATTGAATGGATTGATAGAGTAGGGGCATAAAAAAAGGCCTCTTTTCAGAAGCCTTTCCTAAGTTGCGAAGGGTGGGATCGAACCACCGACCTTCGGGTTATGAGCCCGACGAGCTACCGCTGCTCTACTTCGCGATGTATTATTTTCAAATATCGCTACTTAATTCACGATATAAAGTTTTCTTTTTTTATAAGAACTAATCCGAATCAACCTCTTTTTCACGCCTAACCTCTTCATTTCCACCCTTTCTTCACCAACCCTTCTTCGTTAATTGGGTTGCAAAGATAAAGGTATATATGTTTGCCACCAAACTTATTTTAATCTTTTACCTTTGCAGGAATTTTAAAATTGATGAAAGCGGGTTTTGTTAGCATATTCGGACGCCCCAACGCGGGCAAAAGCACTTTGCTCAACGCTCTGATGGGCGAAAAGCTGGCTATTGTGTCGCCTAAAGTGCAAACTACCCGCCATCGCATCAAAGGCATTTTAACAGAACCTGAGTACCAGATCATCTTTTCCGATACTCCCGGCATCATTGAACCAAAGTACAAACTTCAGGAAAAAATGATGCACGCGGTAAGGCAGGCACTGGAAGATACCGATGTGGCCCTGCTGCTGGTTGATGTGAACGAAAACCATGAAGAGGTAAATACCATTTTCGAGGCATTGCGACTAAAAGTGCCCGCCATCATTGTGATCAATAAACTGGATGAAGCGTCTGAGGCAAAAAAGAAAGAAGTGTTCGAACTGTATGGGGCCAAACCCTATTGCAAAGGACTGGCAGGTATTTCGGCCCTTAAAAAAACAGGGTTGAAAGAACTGTTAGATGCCATCCTGAAATTTCTCCCCGAAAATCCGCCCTTCTTTGAAGGCGATGAAATGACCGATCTGCCCACGCGCTTTTTTTGCGCGGAAATGATCCGGGAAAAGATATTTTATTTATACCAGGAAGAAATACCTTATCATACAACCGTTATTGTGAATGAGTTCAAAGAGAAGTCATCACTCATAAAAATTGCTGCTGATATAATCGTGAACCGGGAAACGCAAAAAGGCATTTTGCTGGGCGTTGGTGGTAAAATGATCAGACAATTGGGAACGGAAGCAAGAAAGGATATTGAACAGTTCCTTGGACAAAAAGTGTTTCTGGAACTGTTTGTTAAAGTGCGGCCAAAGTGGCGCGATAATGAGTACATGTTAAAAGAATACGGCTATCACTAATAATTTTTAGAGCAACATTATGGCAGGTTTTACAGTAGCAATAGTTGGAAGGCCCAACGTAGGGAAAAGCACCTTTTTTAATCGCTTGCTTGAAGAGCGTAAAGCAATCGTGGACGATGTAAGCGGCGTTACCCGCGACCGGCAATATGGTGTGGCCGAGTGGAATGGTAAATCATTCAACGTTATAGATACCGGTGGTTTTGTACCGCAAAGCGAAGAGGCTTTTGAAAAAGAGATCAATAAACAGGTAATGATCGCTGTTGAGGAAGCGAACGCCATGTTATTCATGGTTGATGCCGCCACCGGTATTACCGATCTCGATGAATCAATGGCCGATGTATTACGTCGTACCGCCAAACCGGTGTTCCTGGTAGTTAATAAAGTAGATAATCACGAACGTCTGCTGGAAGCTACCGAGTTTTATGGCTTAGGCTTCGATAATATCTTTTTCCTTTCTTCCATGAGTGGCAGCGGCACGGGCGAATTGCTCGATGCGGTGGCTGATTTAATTACCGAAGACGATGTGGCTGCCATGGAAGCCGAAGGCGCGCTTCCTAAATTTGCCATCATAGGTCAGCCGAATGTAGGCAAGTCATCCTTGCTGAATGCGCTGATAGGGAAGGAGCGTACTATTGTAAGCGACATTGCCGGTACTACCCGCGATACCATTCATACTCATTATAATTTATTTCAGAAGGAATTTGTGCTCATCGATACTGCGGGTCTCCGCCGTAAAACCAAAGTGCATGAAGACCTGGAATTTTATTCCGTGATCCGGGCTATTAAAGCCATGGATGAGGCGGATGTATGTCTGCTGATGCTCGATGCCGAAAAAGGCATTACGCAACAGGACCTGAGTATCTTTAATTTGGCGTCGAAGAAGGGCAAGGGTATTGTGCTGCTGGTAAATAAATGGGATACCATGGCGAAAGAAACCAATACCGCCCGGGATTATGAAAATGAATTGAAGAAGCGGATCGCGCCTTTCTCCGATGTGCCCATCCTCTTCATTTCTGCCCAGGAAAAAGTGCGTATTCATAAAGCGATAGAAATAGCACTGGAAGTGTATGAAAACAAACAACGTAAAGTGCCAACTTCTGAGTTGAACGATATCATGTTAAAGGCAATTGCTTCTTATCAACCGCCGGTTGTCAGGGGTAATCCTATTCGCATTAAATATGTAACGCAGTTGCCAACGCAGGTGCCGTCGTTTGCTTTCTTCTGTAATTTCCCCGATGATGTAAAGCAACCTTACAAGAACTATCTCGAGAACCAGTTACGCCAGAATTTTAACTTCACCGGCGTACCGGTACGTTTATTCTTTAGAAAGAAATAATACTTCGATACATCAGCAAAAGCCCCGATAGCAGTAGCTCGTCGGGGCTTTTGCTTTACCGAAGTGAGTACAAAATTGTATCCCTGTTAGTTCAGATTTATATCACACTAACAAATATTCGAAAAAATGATAATTTTTATTTGGATGGAATAATTTATTCTTTACCTTCGATTTACAAGGCTCTGTAAAGTGGTATAAACTTTACTGGTATGAATAGTATAAAACTGTTGCTTAATTGGCAACCACTGCTTCTTTTTGCACTGCTTGTGTATATTCCTTCCTTTTCTCAACTCCGATGGGATGGCGAAGCCGGAGACGGCCAATGGATGACGGCCCGAAACTGGTCCGGTGATGTTCTCCCGGGTATTACTGATGATGTTATTTTAGATAATGCATTGATGACCGGCAGCTTTACCGTCACCTTACCTGGCGGCAATAGCAGCGTACAAATCAGATCGATCACTATTACTCCTGGTTCAGGCAATACCATTGAATTGATCCTGCCTGTTACCAATTTAGCTACGCCAGCATTTAAAATGTCCGGTGCGGTGTATGGAATGGCGATCGGGAATGGCGGCATCTTTAAAAATGCCTCCGGCGCCGATAACGGTTCGCCAATTGAAATAGCCGATTCGCTAAAAATTTATAATGGCGGCCGGTATATCCAAAACAGTTCCAGCAGCCATGCGCCTGTTGTAGCGGTACTGTCAAAAGCGACAGGTACGGAAGAAGGGATATTTGAGTTTGACATTCCTTCCGCATCCAACACCATTTCACTGAGTGGTAGAACCTATGGCAAACTGGTATTTTTATCCAACGCAATGAATGGCACCATTACCTACACCGCTTCTGGCACCAATACGATTACTGTAAAAAGCGATCTGCAGGTAGGGGCCGGCGTAACGCTTAGCTTAAACTTAGCCGATACGCTTTTTATAGAACGTGATCTCATTCAACAGGGTGGAACCATCAACCTGGGTAACGCCGCCCGTAAGCTGGTAACCGTGATTAACAGGCATCTTGTACAATCTACCACAGGGGTAATTGGTGAAACAGGAACGGCTCTGCCTGAATTGGTATTAGGCGGCACCATCAATCAGCAGATAGATTGTAAAGGCATTTTAAAAGATAATGTTGCTGTAAAAATAAACAATGCAGCAGGCGCCACGCTTACATCCCCGTGGTCATTACCTTATAAATTAAGCCTGGTGAATGGGAAAATAACCACCTCGGCTGTTGATCTGCTTCGGCTGTTGCCTGGCTGTAGTATGGTGGCTGACAGCACTTCTGAAAACAGCTTTATCGATGGTCCGCTGAGAAAAGAAGGGCTGTCCGGCGTCGCCGGGTTTTTATTTCCTGTTGGAAAGAATAGAATTATGCGCTGGCTGGAATTGAAAAATGTCAGCGGTAATTTCAATGTGGAGTTTTTTGACAGCAATCCTGTACAAATTAGTAATACCTATGGTTCCGGCATTGTTCAACTTTCGCCAACTGGCTATTGGACTATTAAAGGAGATGCCAGTCCAGCGCCTTCCGCCTCCGTTGAATTATCTTTTAATGGGATCAGTAGTGGAATGGGGACAGATCTTTCTTTCGGAAGGGTAGCCAAACTCAGTAACAACGTTTGGATGAATTACGGGAATACCGCTTTTACCGGTACTGCTGGTTTTCGTGGTTCAATAGTAAGTAACACAATAACCTCCTGGAGCCCGGTAACTGATTCTTTTGCGTTAAGTGGCAATGTACAGGCTAATGGCCCGCTTGCCCTGGTTGATGACACCATGCCGCATAACACGGTTACAACCATCAGTAATGGCGGCCCGAGAATACAGTTACTGGCCATTACTT
>NZ_JBJMLX010000154.1:0-16690 GCF_045805085.1 Niastella sp. | reverse complement strand
TATTAAGATCGATGTGGAAGGATATGAGCTGACTGTATTAAAAGGGCTGTCGCAAAAAGTTCCTTATCTCTCCTTTGAATGCCTGTTGCCCGATTGTAAAACAGAATTGCTGGATTGTCTTGCTCATTTATACCAATTAGATAATAAGATAGTGTTTAACGCCGCTTTTGAAGAAAGATTGGCGTTCGTAAATTTTCTTTCCTGGCATGATATGGTTACCTGGGTCACTAAAGATGCAAAACCCGGAGGTTTTGAGATAGTGGCCAAAATGGAATGATAACCTTTGCTTACACCCGTTAGTTCTCCTGTGCGAGATCGGTAAATTCTCGGTGAGTTATCGGCCAAATGGTCACATAACTCACCTTTTTATTTGAATTTTGCAATCTGATAAGAAATTATTCGTCTCCCCGTTTATAGGCGGGTAATTGGGTAGTAATGAATTTATCATGTAATATTTCCGTGGAGATTGCTACAAACTGTTTTTTCTTTGCAACGATGTATACGATTCTTGCCTCATATGTTCTTTCCGATAATAAAATAAGATTTTTTTAAAAACATATAGGGGTGTCCATCATCCCCGTTGTCAAATATGCTCAAACCACAATTTATGATTCGACAGTTGATGCGTTTTTCTCTTGTTCTAATATTATTAATGGTGTTTGCCATGGGTACGGTCCTGGCACAGTCCGGCAAATACACCATAAGTGGGTACGTTAAAGACGAAGGCAGTGGTGAAGTGTTGATCAATGCAACCGTTACCATGCAACCTGCCGGTGTGGCTGTAATGACCAATTCATATGGTTATTACTCCGTAACCCTGCCAGCAGGTAAATATACCATGCTCATCACGTATTCGGGCTATAAAACAACTCAGAAAGAAATTGAACTGAAAGGCAATACAACGGTTGACCTAACCCTGCCTGCCGGTGGCAAGGATATGCAGGAAGTGGTGATCACCGGTGAAAAAAAATTACGCCGTACCAACACCGTTGGTATGGGTATTCAACAGTTAAGCGCCGCTCAGATAAAAAAGATCCCTGCGTTTATGGGCGAGCCTGATGTAGTAAAAGCCCTGCTTACTTTACCGGGTGTTACTACCGTGGGCGAAGGCTCTTCTGGCTTTAACGTTCGTGGTGGTAATGTCGATGAAAACCTCATTATCATGGACGAAGCGCCGGTTTATAACTCTTCGCACCTGTTAGGTTTCTTCTCGGTATTTAATCCTGATGCGGTGAAGAACGTAACCATGTATAAAAGCGCCTTTCCCGCCGAATACGGTGGCCGAACTTCTTCGGTGCTCGATATCCGGATGAAGGAAGGTAACAACCAGCAATATCATGTAAATGGTGGTATTGGTAATGTGTTCAGCCGTTTGGCGGTGGAAGGTCCTATTCAAAAAAACAAGTCTTCTTTTGTGGTGGCTGCCCGCCGTTCGTACATCGACGTGCTGTCTAAACCTTTCCTGAAAAAAAGTGACCGCAACAGCACCATGTATTTCTATGACATTACTGCCAAATTGAATTATGAGTTAAACGAGAAGAACACCATTTACCTCAGTGGTTATTTTGGTCAGGATGTGTTTGGTTTTGGCGACAGAGTAAAATTCAAATGGGGCAATACCACCGGTACTTTCCGCTGGAACCACCTGTTTAACCGCAAATTGTTCTTAAATACCAGCGTATATTATTCTAAATACAATTACAGCCTGGCGTTTAAATCTGATGATGAAGTGCAACAGGGGTACGACTGGACCTCAGACATTCAAACCTATGGCATAAAGCCTTCGCTTACCTGGTTTGCCAGCAACAAGCATACGATCAAAACAGGGGTGAATGTCATTTATTATAATTTCTACCCCGGTAAAGGCGTAGCAAGCAGCGATGGCGCAAAAAATCAAATTGAACTGGATCGCCGGTATGGCGCCGAAACCGCCGCCTTCCTGGAAGATACCTGGAAGTTGAATCCCCAATGGCAAATACAGGCCGGCGTACGGTTGAACCGTTATGCTTACCTGGGCAACACCACCATATATCATTTCAGGGATACCACGGCCAATGTGCGCAAACCGCTCGACAATGCGGAGAACGTAACCAGCAAAAAGCCGGTTAATGACTGGGTATTCTTTGAACCACGTTTATCATTGCGGTATGAATTAATGAAGAACACGTTCTTCAAGGTTGGGTATAGCCGTACTACCCAGTATTTACACCTGTTGAGCAATACGGCTTCGCCAACACCGGTTGACTTATACTTCCCCAGCACCAACAACATAAAGCCATCTTTAACCGATCAGTATTCAGTTGGGTTTGTAACGCTGCCCAGCGGATGGCCGGTAGAGATCTCTGTGGAAACCTTCTACAAAAAGATGGATGATCTGCTGGATTATATCGATAATGCCGATCTGAACCTGAACCCGTTTGTTGAAGCCGATCTGCTTACCGGTAAAGGAAAAGCATATGGCGTTGAACTGGAGGTTAAAAAAGAGATCGGTAAATGGCAGGGTTGGGTAAACTATACTTATTCAAGATCGAGGCGCAAAACACCTGGCATCAGCAATAATGAATGGTACCTGAGCCGCTTCGACCGTACGCATGTGCTCAATAGTTGTGTAATGTATAACAGGAATGAAAAATGGTCATTCTCTGCCAACTTTACTTTTGGTTCCGGTACGCCTTCTACCTTCCCCGATTCGAAGTTGGATATTCAGGGTATGCCGATCCCGTATAACAGCACCAATAAACGCAACGGTTTCAGGTTACCTGCTTATCACCGTTTGGATGTGTCTGCTACCATGCAGGGACGCCAGGGTAAAAAAATGAAACAGGAATGGGTGTTTGGTATTTATAACCTGTATGCACATCAGAATGCATACAGCATCTATTTCCAGCAAAATAAAGATGAGCCGCAAAAGAAAGAAGCTATCCGCCTGTCGATCATCGGCTCGCTGATACCATCTGTAACCTGGAATTTCAAATTCTAAGTGAAAAAGAAAAAGTGTAGTCCATTCTTTCTAAAAAATAATAATACGATGCGAAATAAAGCAATCAAATATATCTCAGTTGTTCTGTTAGGTGCTTCCTTAACTGCCTGTGAACGGGTAATCAGTCTCGATTTACCCAATGGCAGCGGACTCCCATATGTTGATGCCTGGATCACAGATCAGCCCGGCGTGCAAACCATTAAATTTTTAAAGGCTACCGAATATATGAGCCAGACCGCTCCTGAAGCAATAGGGGATGCGCAGATCACGGTAACGGATGTTACGGCAGGTAAATCATATCCGTTCACCTATGCAAACGGTGCGTACAATTATGATGCAGGTGCTTCACAAATTGGAGTAGTAGGCCATACCTATAAATTAAGTATTGGCTGGAAGGGTGAGCAGTTTGAAGCTACTGACTCTCTGAAGCGTTCTTCTATCATTGACTCGCTCACTTCTCAATACAAGGAAGTAGATGGGGATGATAAAGCAGGATATTATGTAAAACTGTATGCGCATGACCCTGTTGGTGCAGTTGATTTTACCTGGATCCGTACTTACCGCAATGGCAATCTGAACTACTATGTGGGCGAGATGTTAGCCGCTGATGGTACATTTGGCAGTGGGGAAAATGACATTTCCGATGGCTTTACTTTTATTCCGCCTTTCCGCGATGGCGTTACGGCTGGTGAAAAGCCTTACGATAAAGGGGATGTGGTAAAAGTGTTGTTCCGCTCCCTGTCGAAACCTTCATATGATTTTATGCAACAGGTGCAGGCCCAGTTAACCAACGATGGGTTGTTTGGTAAAGTATTGACCAATGTGCCCGGGAATGTGTTCAACCTGCAATCTACCGGCAAAACAAAAATTTACGGTTGGTTTGGGACGGTAGCTGAGGTCTCTGCCACTAAAAAAGTTGAGTAGAATTTATATAGTTGACCAGAAATACAAAGGCGAGCTTCCCAATAATTGGGGTGCTCGCCTTTTTACTGATCAACTCGTCAACTGGTTAACTTGTCAACTTTTTACCCTAACTTACATATGATTGATTTTTACACTGATTAGGCTCCTCCTTATTACATTCCCGTTAGTAGCAACCAAACACTAAATCTATTTTCATGAAACAGGTTGCCGAATTCTTTAAGAAATTATTCGATTACTCCGACTGGCCGCCGCGCTGGCATTGTGGCAAATGGAGTGAATTTCATGGGTGGTTATATATAATTAGTGATCTCGCGGTGTGGAGCGCCTATTTTGCCATCCCCTTTATCATCATCCGGTATATTTCAAAAAGGCACGACGCCCGTTTTATCAGGTTATATTTTTTATTTGCGGGTTTTATTCTTGCCTGCGGCGCCACCCATTTTTTTGATGCCGTAACTTTCTGGTACCCCATATACCGGGTGAATGCCCTGGTGCGGGCCATTACCGGTATTTTAAGCTGGACAACCGTTTTCTACATCATAAAAGTATTACCGGTGGCCTTTACTTTACGTACTTCTGCCGACCTGGAAGCAGAAGTGGAACAACGTAAAAAGGCCGAAGAGAAGTTCAGGAACCTGCTGGAACTGGCGCCTGATTCTATAGTGATCATGAATGCAGCATGGGACATTCAACTGGTAAATGCGCAAGCGGTGAACATGTTCGGCTATACCCATTCTGAAATGACCGGGAAAAGAGTATGTATGCTGATGCCGCTTGATTTTGTTGATGTTAAACAATTACAAACTCCTGGCAATCGGATCACCATACGGGAAGAATTGATGGGTACCCGGAAGGATGGAACACAATTCCCGGTGGAGATAAGCCTGGCGCCGCTGGTAACGGAAGAAGGTTTGTTGATGGCTGCGGCTATCCGGGATATTTCTGAAAAAAAGCTACTGGAAAAAACGATCCGCGACGCCAACATCACGCTGGAGAAAAAAGTGCAGCAACGCACTGCCGAACTGGAAAGAAAAAATAAAGAGCTGGAGCAGTTTGCCTATGTTGCCTCACACGATCTGCAGGAGCCGCTGCAAACCACCTCGGGCTTTGTACAGTTACTACACAAAAAATACCATGGCCGCCTCGATGATACAGCCGATCAATACATTGATTATGTGGTGCAGGCTTCGGGCAGAATGAAAACATTGATCAAAGACCTGCTTGATTACAGCCGCATTGGCCGTGGTAACCAAAGCCGCCAGGTTGATTGTAACCTGCTATTAAAAGAAGTGCTGGCCGACCTGCATACAATGATCGCTGAGAACGAGGTGGTGATCGAGGCTGGCCGTTTACCGGTATTAAGCAGCGCATATCCCACCGAACTAAAATCCCTTTTTCAAAACCTGGTGAGCAACTCCATCAAGTTCAGAAAGCCTAACATAACGCCGGTGATACACATTGAGGCGTTTCAAACCAACGGATACTGGCAGTTCTCCGTACATGATAACGGCATCGGCATTGAAGATCAGTACCAGGAAAGGATCTTTATTATTTTTCAACGCTTACACAACCGGTCAACATACGAGGGGTCGGGTATAGGACTGGCGCATTGCAAAAAAATTGCAGAGTTACATGGTGGTAAAATATGGGTGCAATCAGAACCCGGGGCAGGAAGCACATTTTATTTCACCATTGCTGAAACATCAGGCAACCATTTGAGCCAATAGGCAATTGTTTTGGTAAGTTTTCCTAATATTAAATCGCTTTAGTATACCTAACGCATAAGTGAAAACGTATATGTCGATGAATTAATTACATTTTAATTCGGTTAATATTTTATCTTTATTGGGTTCCCTTATATAAGGGAATACCATCTTTTTATGAAGATGAAACTGAATTGCATTTTATTAATTGATGATGATGAACCCACCAATTTTTTAAACAAACTGGCGGTTGAAGAGGTAGCGTGTACGCATAATATCAAGATCATTCCGGGCGCCCGGGAAGCGCTGGACTACCTGTCATGCGCTGGCCAGCCTGCACCGTTAAACCAGGATTGCCCAACCCCTGAAATTATTTTTCTCGATATCAATATGCCCGCCATGGATGGCTGGGAGTTTTTACAACGATACGAAGCCCTGCCTGAAGCGCATAAAAGCAGCATCATTGTGGTTATGCTCACTACGTCCTTCAACCCTGAAGATGAATTAAAGGCCCGCAAAATACAAGCGGTAAAAGAATTCCGCAATAAACCGCTAACGCCTGCACTGCTGCAGGATATATTAAAGAAGTATTTTCCTGAAAGATACAATGGGTGAGGGTTACCCCGGAATTTCAATCTTCAGCACACATCCCTTTCCCGGTGCGCTGATGATCTCCATTTTTCCATTCTGCATTTCAACCCGGCTGATAATATTGTTCAACCCAATGCCCCGGTTCTTTTTACGGGTATCAAACCCAACGCCATTGTCTTTAATATTCAGGTGAAGCCAGTTGCGCATGGTCTTTAATTCTATCAAAGCTTCCGTGGCGCCCGAATGTTTTAAAATGTTGTTCAGCTGCTCCTGCACTATTCGGTACATGATGAGCTTTTTGTTGTTCGACATGTCTTCAATATGATGGTCGGTAGCTTTTATTCTGATCTTTAGTTCATTGGAGATCGTTATATTCTCTATCAGCTCCAGGAGGGCTTCTTTCAGGCCAATATCGCCCAGGGATGGCGGCACCAGGGTTTTTGAAAGAATACGTATTTCGTTAATGGCCTTGGAAATATTATCGTAACCCTTGCTTAGTAATTCCTTGCGATGGTCTTCTTCATTCAACGCCATATCAACACACAGTTTGGCGGTGGCCAGTATCTGGTTAATATTATCGTGCAATTCTCGGCCAATTTCCCGGCGCTCCTGTTCCTGGGTTTGAATGGTCACCTGCGTAATCAACTTCTGGGTCTCTATCTGGTTGCGCATCAGTTCTTCCTGCATTTTTTTGCGCTCGGTAATATCCATCATGGCGCCCAGGATGCGATAAGGTTTGTTGTGTTCGGTCTTTAAAATATAGCCCCGGTCGTACACGAATTTATAAACGCCGTTGGCCGATTTATACCGGTATTCTTCCTGCCAGTGGTCGCGGCCTTCGCGCATGCATTCATCAATGGTTTGTAAAATGCGTTCGCGGTCTTCAGGATGAATATGCTGGTGATGCCATTCAATAGTATTTTGAACATTGGTGGGGGCAAAACCAAAGATGGAAGAAATACCTTCGTTCCAAAGCACGTCGTTGGTGCGAAGGTCCCAATCCCAAATGGTATCACTGGTGGCTTTTATGAGGGTGTTGTACCGTTCAAAGTTCTCTACTACTTTTTGCAGGATCTTTTTACGTTCAATGCTGTACTGAATGCTTTTGGTAAGCACCTTTTCATCCAGCTCATCTTTCATCAGGTAATCCTGCGCACCCAGCGAAATGGTGTGTAAGGCAACCTGCTTGTCAAGCAAACCCGATAAAACAATAATGGGTATATGCCGGGCCTCTGCATTCAGCCGTTCAAAAGAATTAATGCCGTCACTATCGGGTAAACTCAGGTCAAGAAATATGAGATCGGGTTGGTGTTCGTGTACAAGACAAAGGGCTTCGCCGAGTCGTTCGGCCCGGAATATACTATTGGTGGGAAGCCTGCTTAATTTTAAATACTCACAAAAAAGAACAAAATCTGTTTCATTATCTTCTATCACCAATATATTTAACGGATGAGACGCTGGGAGCATAGCATTTTATTGAGTAGTGTATGTATGTACTACCCCAGAGCTTTTAACCATGTATTCCTGTTAGTGAATTTATATTATTACCGGGTTATTGCCAATAATAATTTTGCCGTTCACTATGATGCTGGTAACCGGGTGTAAGCTACTCCATTTGCGCAAATATTTTCGCATAATCATTCCCCAATGATAGGAGAAAATACTTATCCTATGCAAAAAATGATTAATCTATATATGTCGTAATTACGCGGTAGGGCGCACATATTACAACTTCCAGTCAACTATTTGATTCACCCATTCCTGTTTGTAAGGAGCTACTACCTTAATGTAGTTGTCGGTGTAACCTTCCATCATGCCGTTCTTGTCATTTTCTTCAAACAACACTTTGCGTGTTTGACCGGCATGCTGCTGGTTAAAGTACTGGCTTTTCATGTACGACAAATTGCGCAGTTTTTTATTGCGTTCGTGCCGTACAGGTATGGGAACAACGGGGCCCAGCGTAAGGGCGTGGGTGTTATCCCTTTCTGAGTAGGTGAATACGTGGAGGTAGGTTACATCCAGTTCGTGCAGAAAATTGAATGTTTCCTGGAAATCTTCTTCTGTTTCGCCCGGGAAACCAACAATTACGTCAACACCGATGGCAGCATGCGGCATCAGGGTTTTTATGAGTTTAACGCGTTCGGCATACAACTCCCGGCGGTAGCGTCTTCTCATTAATCCCAGCACCCGGTTGCTACCGCTTTGCAGGGGAATATGAAAATGCGGCATAAAGGTGTTGCTGTTGGCTACCAGTTCAATTATAGCGTTTGTCAGTAAATTAGGTTCAATAGACGATATGCGGTACCGTTCAACGCCTTCGAGTTGATCCAGCGCCATGGCCAGCTCATGAAAGTTCTCTTCGCGGTTATGCGGACTGGTGCTGTTCGCATCGTTTTGGCCTTTTCCAAAGTCGCCCAGGTTCACCCCGGTAAGCACGATCTCTTTTACGCCATTGGCGGCCAGCTTTTTTACATTCGCCACCACGCCTTCAATTAAGTCGCTGCGGCTTTTGCCCCGCGCCATGGGTATGGTGCAAAAAGAACAGTTATAATCACAGCCGTCCTGCACTTTTAAAAAGGTGCGGGTGCGGTCGTGGATGGAAAAGGAAGAATGAAAACCGCTCACCTCCTCAATATCGCAACTGCATATTTTAGCGGCATCGCCTTTCGTGAGCTCTTTTAAGTGGTGGGCAATGTTGAATTTTTCGGCAGCGCCTAACACCATATCCACCCCGGGGATGGAGGCAATTTCTTCAGGTTTCAGCTGGGCATAACAGCCGGTGATCACCACCAGGCTTTCCGGCGATTTGCGTTGAATACGCCGTACCAGTTGCCGGCATTCCTTATCGGCATTATCTGTCACCGAGCAGGTGTTTATCACATACACATCTGCAATATTTTCGAAAGCTGTCTTTTCAAACCCTTCATTTTCAAGCATACGCGAAAGGGTAGAGGTTTCTGAAAAGTTCAGCTTACACCCTAAAGTATGAAATGCCACTGTTTTTTTTGAGCCCATAACGGGCGCAAAGATAATTAATTTAAATAAAGGCAGAGGGCAGAAGGCAGAAGGCAGAAATACCGCGACGCCAGAATCCCACTTGATTTCCTTGTTAACTTGTCAACTTGTTAACTGGTCAACTCGTCAACTTTCTCAACCCTATCCACTATCTTGCTTCTCTTATGAAAAGAGTACTAACTGGTTTCTTCTTATTGGCTTACCTTTTAATAGCTGCTTGCCAAAATAATCCCAGTTCCGGGAACGATCATCCCGGTTCCGGCAATGAATACACCCACGCTGGTAAAAAGGGTAAAGGCCCGGCCCGGGATAATTATCCCAAAGAAGAAGATAATGTTCGTACTGGTACTACAGATGAGGAAGTTATCAACCGCCATCCCGGCCACCTCATTTACACCAAACATGCACGTTGCCGTATGGATTGCCGCCACATCGATGAGTCGGAAGTGGAGGAAATACTTGAAAAAGGACGCATCAATTACCGCAAAAGCGAGCCCGCCGGCCGACCCGACCCCAAATATGCCCTGGAAGGAACTACCCACGACGGCCAGCAGGTGCGTATTATCTTTGCGCCCGCCAAACGGGGCATGGTGGTTATCACTGTCATTGACCTCGATAATGAATGGAGCTGCGATTGTAGATGAAATAAGAGCATATAAATTGATCTGAATCAATACTTTTTAAATGCTGCCCCCGTTTCTTAAGGTTGCATTTATAGGTTGCGTTTTTCCTTAATATTAAGTCCGTACAACTATTTCAATACACATGAGGATCCTTCGTTTTATTTATTGCCTGTATGCACTGGTCATGTTTGTCCTTTGTATGCTGCTGGTTATTCCACCGGTTGTGGTAGCATCGTTTTTTGGCAAAGTACGAGGGGGGAATATTATTTACCGGCTCTGCAGTTTTTGGGCAAGGTCGTGGTTCTTTCTGGCAGGCATCAGGCACCGGAATTTTTATGAGCATCCCCACGATAAGAACAAACAATACATTTTTATTGCCAATCATATTTCTTACCTCGATGCGCCGGTGATTGTACGGGCGCTTAACCAGCGGGTGCGGGCATTGGGCAAGGCCGAAATGTCGAAAGTGCCCCTGTTTGGTTTTATTTACCGCAATGCGGTGGTTACGGTCGATCGCAGCAGCGCAGCCCACCGGGCCAATAGTGTGCGTATTTTAAAGTCGGTGATCAAAAAGGGTATTTCGATCTTTATATTCCCCGAAGGCACGTTCAATGAAACCAATCAGCCGTTAAAAGGATTGTACGATGGTGCATTCCGCATAGCCATCGAAACGCAAACGCCCATAAAACCCTTGTTGTTTTTAGATACCTGGCATCGCATGCACTTTGGATCGGTTTTCAGTTTAAACCCCGGCCGCTGCCGCACTGTGTTTTTAAAGGAAATACCAGTAACCGGGCTTACGGGAAAGGATGTAGAAGCGCTAAAACAACAAGTGGCGCAGGTTATGGAACAAAAACTACGAGAGTATAAGGCCGGTTGGATTACATAGTTCCGGTTTCAGGTTCAACGTTAAGTTCATAGGTTCGTAAGTTATTGGGTTCTTTGGTTTGTTAGTTATTGAGTTCTTTAGTTCCAGGTTATCTGAAGTTTGAGCGTAGCGAAGAGATAGAACTTGCCGGGTTCCGATTTTGGAAGTGAATCCCGAATTTCGCGAACCCTTTCACGTTTCACGACCTGCCTCCTGGTCAACTGATCAACTGGTTAACTGGTCAACTACCACCTGCATATATCCACAAAACAACCATCTTTCCCCCGAGCCCTTTATCAACCTGTCAACTATATCAACTAGTCAACCAACCTTCGTATCTTGAGCCACGAATGAGCAGCTCCGTATTGTACGCAGAAGTAATAATTCCACTGGCCTTACCCAAAAATTACACCTGGTCGGTGCCTGAGCCATTGCGCGACCAGATAAAACCCGGCGTGCGGGTGGAGGTGGTATTGGGCAAGAACAAGAAATACGCCGGCGTGGTTAAACGGTTACATCACGAAAAACCCGAGGCGTTTGAAGCAAAGGATCTTCTCAACATCCTCGATGCCGAACCGGTTATTTTTCCCCAACAACTGAAATTATGGGAATGGATCGCCCGCTATTATATGTGCAGCGAAGGCGAAGTGATGGCGGCCGCACTGCCTGCCCATTTTAAATTAAGCAGCGAAACCGTATTGATGTTCAATGAGGAGTTTGGCGATAATTTTTCCAGCCTCGATCATGATGAATACCTGGTAGGAGAAGCCCTGTTGCTGAAAAAAGAATTGAAGATCGGCGAGGTGCAACAGATCCTCGATTCCAACCGCGTGTATCCCGTTATAAAACGGCTCATCGAAAAAAAAGTGTGTGTGGTTTGGGAAGCCCTGAAAGAAACCTGGTCGCCCAAAAAGGAAATTTTTGTTTTGCTCAACCACAAATACGACAATGAGGAGGAGTTGTCTGCCTTGCTGAATGATGATAAAAAACTGCAGCGGGCCGAAAAGCAGTTGGAACTGTTGCTGAGTTACCTGCACCTGGTAAAAACACAGGGCGAAGTAACCAAACCTGAATTGCTGAAGAAAAGCGGCGCTTCGGATACGCAGTTAAAAGGACTGGTTGATAAAGGCATTTTGTGGCTGGAGAAACGGCAGGTCGACCGCCTGCAATACCTGCCCCGCAATATTCAAATAGATTTTGAATTAACCCCTGCGCAACAACGCTCTTTTGACGCCATTACCGAACAGCTGGTTAGCAAACCGGTGTGCCTGCTGCATGGCGTTACATCCAGCGGTAAAACACAGGTGTACGTCAAGGTCATCGAGCAGTACATCCGGCAGGGAAAACAGGTGCTTTACCTGTTGCCAGAAATAGCATTGACCTCACAGGTTATCCGCCGGTTGCAAAAGCATTTTGGCGGGTATATTGGAATATATCATAGCAAATTCAACCAGAACGAACGGGTTGAGATCTGGAATAAAGTAAAGACCGGCGAGTTGAAAGTGGTGCTTGGCGCCCGCTCATCGATCTTTCTGCCGTTTACCGATCTGGGTTTAATAGTAGTGGACGAAGAGCATGATACCTCGTATAAACAGCAGGACCCCGCGCCGCGTTATCATGCCCGTGATGGCGCTATTTATTACGCCTCTTTGTTCAGGGCGAATGTTTTATTGGGCAGCGCCACCCCTTCGGTAGAAAGCTATTTCAATGCCCAATCGCAAAAGTATGGACTGGCTGTACTGGGCGAACGTTTTGGCGGGGTGCAGTTGCCGGCCATCGACATCATCGATACCAAAAAAATGTTTGGGGCCGATAAGAACAAGATCATCATAACGCCCCCGTTAAAAGCCGCCATCGACCAGTCGCTGGAACAGGGCAAACAGGTGATCCTTTTCCAGAACCGGCGTGGGTATTCGCCCTACCAGGTTTGTCAAACCTGCGGCTGGATACCGCATTGCAAGTATTGCGACGTTACCTTAACCTTTCATAAGAACACCCATAAACTGCATTGTCACTATTGCGGTACCGTATATCCGCCGGTGCATGCCTGCCAGGCTTGTGGCAGCGATAAATTTTCCCAGCGCAATTTTGGGACGGAACGAATTGAAGAACAATTGGAAGAAATGTTCCCCAATGGACGCGTGGCCCGTATGGATATTGACAGTGTGCGTGGTAAAACAGCGCACGATAGCCTGATCCAACAATTTGAACAGGGCCGGCTTGACATACTGGTGGGCACGCAAATGGTTGTAAAAGGACTTGACTTCGAAAACGTGAACCTGGTTGGCATTCTGGATGCAGACAGCCTGCTGAGCTTTGCCGATTTCAGGGTGAACGAACGGGCTTTTCAACTAATGGAGCAGGTGAGTGGCCGGGCGGGTCGAAAAGATAAACAGGGCAAGGTATATATACAGGTTTCCAATACACAACACCCCGTGCTGTATTATGTGCAGCAACACGATTATGGATTGTTCTACAACCAGGAAATTGAGGGCCGGAAGGTGTTCTTTTATCCGCCGTTTGCACGGCTTATCATGCTTACGTTAAAACATAAGTCGAAGGATGTGGTAGAGGCGGCTGCCCAAATGATGGCGTTCTCCATGCAGGGCGACTATGGAAAATACCTGGTGGGACCGGCAGAACCGGTGGTGAACCGCGTGCGCAACCAGTACCTGATGGAATTGCTGATAAAACTGCCAAAAGATGGTGAGCTCATACAACGTTGCAAACGGTTTGTTCTGGAGCAGATAGCCATCCTGCACAATGATAAAAAGTTCAGAAGTGTGGTTGTGATCCCCGATGTGGATGCGATGTAAAGCAATAAACGAATTAAAAATAAAAGCCCCGGTCTACCAATTGGCTGACCGGGGCTTTCTTATATACGTATACTAAACTTTAGCTATTAGCCAGGCATAATGCCGCCGCCGCCGGTATTGCCGCCGTCATTTGGGCAGGTTAAAAAGCCTTTGTCGGTAGAGCCGTTGTCGAAATTCTCATTGATGGAAGTAGCTGTTTCAACAATTTGTTGTGGAGTGAAATCTTTGCTACAGCCGCCCAATACTTCTTCACCGATGGCAAGAAAATCAGCTACGGTATTGCCTTTGAAAGGTCCGCTGCCAATGATCATATCACCCAGTGCTACTGATGACTGACCAAAATTGGCATCAGCATAATCAAAGCCTACTGATAATTTCAGGGCAACCAGTTGTCCTACCAATACATTTTTAAGCGAAGCGGGGTCAGTATAAATGGCGGTTAAAGCCGCGCCAGGCCCACCAGCAGGTAACAGATCAGTAACAGCCTGGGCCGATGTTAACTTCACATAAAACTTGCCGGGATAACAACCTACTGTTAAATACTCACCAAATGCTGACTGAAAGTTAGCGTGTAAATAAGTACCGGGATTGTTTCCGGCGGGCGATGCGCCCCAGCCACCCTGGGTATAGGTACGCAATTGTCCGCAGGGAGTAGCAAGGGTAACAGCGGACCTGGAGGAAGTCTCAGTGCTTAAATCAGCTTTCGCACTTTTCGACATTTCTTTCTGACAGGCAAAAAGAAGGCTGGCCACCATAACGGTTGCCGAAAAACGGAGGAACGTTTTTTTCATAATTTCTAATGTTTTACGAAGGGTATATGATTCATGATTAACTATCTAATGCATATGTAAGTGTATATACTTAACAGCTTTAGATATTAATTTATGCCCAAAAGTAATGGCGAATTTTAACCTACGCAATCGTAATACTTCGAATGTTAATATGTTTTTTGCCTAATGTGTTTCGGAAAATCCTTACGCTATTAAAGCTTTCATTTCGTCGTATTCATACATATGTACGCCGGCTATTTCCCTGTTGGCGGCGGCCACCATTGATTTGGCAACATCGGCTGCCTGAATAGGCTTGTATTTGCGCCAGGCGCCGATCAATAGAAAGGAGACGGCTTTTATTACCACACCACCCATGCGTTCACCCAGCCTGAATTCTTCTCTTTTGCCCAGTAGCAGGGATGGCCGGAAGATATGAATGCTTTCGAAGGGAAGGGCGGTAATGTCTTCTTCAATACACCCTTTTAATTGCAGATAAAAATTAGCGGCAACCGGGTTGGCCCCAATGGCCGATACCATCAGGAACTGGCTAAAGCCATGCTGAACGCCCAGGCGGGCAGTAATGATGGGAATATCGTAGTCTACTTTGCGGTATTCAGTTTTATTACCTTTTACTTTTTTGCGGGTGGTGCCAACGCAACAAAATATTACGTCGCCGATATCGATCCTCGCTGCAATGTCTTTTTCATCATTAAAATTTACGACCTGAATGTCGGCCTTTGGATGATTAAGTGTTAGGGGTCTGCGAACTAATATCCTGACTTTGGTAAAGAATTCGTTTTGTAACAGTTCCTGTACCAGGTGCTGACCAATTAATCCGGTAGCTCCCAGTACAACGGCGGTTTTTCGATACATAATTTGTTATTTTGCCCTGCTGATGACGCAAATTCAACAAAATATTCCGCTCCGGCAATACAACACACTGGGTATTGACCTATTAGCCAGGTACTTTGCCGCCTTCACTTCGGTTGAAGAACTGAGTGAATTGATAGAAAATAATCCCAATACGGGAATCGCGCCGCTAATTTTGGGCGGTGGCAGTAATATTCTTTTTAAAGGTCATGTGAATGGGTTGGTGCTAAAAAATGATATTCCGGGGTTGAATATCGTAAAAGAAGACGCCGATCATGTGTATGTAAAGGCCGGGGCAGGAGAGGTCTGGCATACATTCGTGCAGTTTTGCCTGCAACAAAACTGGGCGGGGGTAGAAAATCTGTCCCTGATACCCGGTTGCGTAGGGGCCAGTCCCATGCAAAATATCGGCGCCTATGGCGTGGAGATAAAAGAAGTATTTGAAGAACTGGAAGCGTTTCATGTCTATGATAGAAAAGTGCATGTTTTCAGGGCCGGCGATTGCGCTTTTGGGTACCGCGAAAGCGTGTTCAAGGGAAAATACCGCAACCAGTATGTTATATTGAATGTTACCTACAGGCTGAATAAAAGGCCGGCCATCAATACCAGTTATGGTGCCATTGAACAGGAACTGGAACGGATGGGTGTGCAGGAAGTAACGATACAGGCTGTTTCACAAGCGGTGATCAACATCCGAACATCCAAACTGCCCGATCCCGCGAAGATTGGCAATGCCGGTAGCTTTTTCAAAAATCCATCCATTGATGCTGCGCTCTACGGACAATTGAAGAAACAATACCCTAACATTGTTGGCTATCCCAATGCTGATGGAACAATTAAACTGGCGGCAGGCTGGTTAATAGAACAAAGTGGTTGGAAGGGCTATCGCCGTGGCGACGCCGGTGTACACGAAAAGCAAGCGCTGGTGTTGGTGAACTACGGCAACGCTAGCGGTCAGGACATTTATGACCTGAGCGAAGACGTAATGAAGAGTGTTCACGAGAAATTTGGGGTGGAGTTGGAACGGGAAGTGAATGTGGTGTAGGGGTTACACTAATGAATAGTTGAAATTAACCGATTTAAAACGGATTATAAATTATTGAAATCAGTTTCTTTGCCGGATGAAATTGCCGGTATGACGATTAATCATTATGACTATCTGGTTAGTGAAGATAAATTTAACTATGAATTTTTAAGTGAAGGTCCAAAGGGAAAAATCAGAAAGGTTGTTTTCTTTACATGCATAAACCAGGAAAATTTTTCCTTTAATTTAGCTTTTGGAGATTTGGATGAAAATGGCATCTTCAATGATTTAATTGTCAGTAATAATCATGATGCAGAAAAGGTTTTAGCAACGGTAGCCAGGGCTGTTATATCATTTACAAATTTATACCCCAAGGCTATTATTTATGCGGAAGGCAGTACTCCATCCCGAACACGCCGTTATCAGATGGGAATCAATAAGTTTTGGAAAGAAATAGTGTTAGATTTCTATGTTTATGGGCTTATTGATAAAGACTTCGAGCCTTT
>NZ_JBJMLX010000153.1:0-3974 GCF_045805085.1 Niastella sp. | reverse complement strand
ATCACCGCCGTTCGTTGATTCAGCGCCATTCGATGACAGCACAGTCAGGTTTCCATCTTTTACCTGCCAGCCCCTTTCGGGGAAACCAGGTTTGTAGGCGCCCTTCCAGCCATCGGTCGTTTTCCCATCAAACAACAATTTCCAGCCTTCGCTTTTTTCATAAGTGGTCAGGTTGTTTGGAATATAATCGGCGACATAAACGCCTTTTGCGAAAGGCAATGGCGACAGGCCGGTTGTTTTTATGCGAATATTCCGCCAGTGGATCTTCTCCCCTGCCAGCTCAGGCTTGGGAATAGCATGTACCTGTAAGGCGATGAATCCTTTTTTATCAACTGTATCTACTACATAAGCACAAGAGGTACCGTTCACCCAGGTCCTGATGTTATTGCCAATGCATTCAACCCGGATCTTATTGTACTCACCACGCTTAAAGGCGCTTTGCGCAGCAGGGTTCAACGATAAAGGATAAAGCCATTCACGGCGGGCTTCATCATACACTCCACCTGTCCAGGCGCGGGCCGAAGGATCCAGCTCAAACTGGTAACCATATACCCGGCCTTTACCGCCCCGGCCATTGGCCATTTCAGGATTGTAATGACTTCTGAACTGAATACCCGAGTTGGAAGTAGTGTCATCTACTTTTACTTCCAGTTCCAGTACAAAATCGCCGTATTCTTTATCTGTTACTAAAAAGGTATTGGGTGAATTGGGCACGGTAAGGCCTACAATTTCACCGTTCTCAATTTTATAATCGGCAGAACCGGTGATCTTGTTCCAGCCATTAAGTGTTTTTCCATCAAATAAATTCGTCCAGCCCCCGCCCGATTGAGCAGTAGCAACAATTGTAGAAGCAATAGCAAGAAGAACGAAGCAAAGTTTTTTCATATGCCAGTTAAATAATGATTACGATAAATTATAGGTGGGTTTCCATTTTTCAATGGTGTGATTATATATAGCACTGTTGGCCAGGGCTACACAAATGGCTGTAGTGGCGCCGGTAACAATGTTTGATGAAGGCAGCTTTTTATTGGTAATGGAATTATGAAACTCCACCAACGCATAATACGTACCGTCTTTCAGGTCTTCTTTTATAATGGGAATACCGCCGTCCTTGTTCCATTCAATTTTGGTAGCGCCGGTAACGCCATCTACTGTTTCCAGTTCCTTTTTTGTAGTGGGTTCGGGATAGTACACGCCTTCATGCATCAGCAAATGCACCGAGCCCTTCGTTCCTTTTATTTTGAAGATATATCCATCGTGTGCATTGCCGCAGGTAGCGCCGAAATTACCGATCATGTTGTCTTTGGAATAACGCAACATCACCTGAACATTATCGTAAGTCTCTCTGCCGTCTTTATAAAAATCGATGCCGCCGGTGCCCAGTATTTCATCGGGATGAGTATTGAAAGCCCAGTTGATGAAATCCATCTGGTGCGATAGCAATTCAGCAGGCAGTCCGCCCGAGTATTCTCTGTACATGCGCCAGTTCACCTGTTTGTCGGTGTAACCTGCAGGCACCGGGCGCCGCCAGTTCCAGTTACGATCCCAACGGCTATCTATCTGCGTAACTTTGCCCAGATAGCCTTTATCTATCATCTCCTTTACTTTAAAGTACAGGGGTGTTGACCGGTATTGATGACCAACCTGTACTATTTGATTAGGGCGCGCTTTGGCTGTCTTAACCAGGTCAAGCGACTGGTCAAGGGAATAGGTCATTGTTTTCTCCAGGTAAATGTGTTTACCTGCAGCCAATGCATCCTTGGCAATATGATAGTGTTCGCTTAGGGTAACTGCAATCACCACTGCCTGTATCGACTTATCATCGAGCAGCTGGCGGTAATCTTTATATACTTTCAGGTCGGCAGATCTACCGGCTTTTTTGCCGTTCTCAATTCTGAAATCCAGCACATCGCAAATGGCGGTTATTGCAAACCGGTCTGAAAGATCGTTAAGCATACTCATTATGCCTGTACCCCTGTCCCCGCACCCGATAATGCCGATATTTATTTTTTCAGCAGTGCCGGCAAAAGCCTGCACCCATTGGTTGGAAAATATCAGGCCACCGGCCAGTAATCCTGATTGTTTAATGAAATGACGTCTGCTCATACGGCAATAGCAAATATTTTTTATTTAATACGATAAAATAGAATTACTCCCCTTCTATTATAAGTTGAAAATTTCCATTTATCGGTGGCATCACAGCAACAATTTAATATAATTATTGTGGTTGCAACAATTTATAAAACCGGCTCGACGCCGTATCTGCAACGGCGCCCTTGCTGGTGCGATAGATAAAATGGGCGGCCATATCTTTTCTTTTTTCTACAAACTGCATGGCCCTTTTCAAACCCATTACCATTAGCGCATTGTCATACGCATCGGCAGTAATGGCGTCCCGGGCAAAAACAGTTACGCTGATCAATTCGTTTTGTGACGGGTAGCCTGTACGCGGATCAATCAGGTGAGAGATCTTTTTGCCTTCGCTTTCATAGAATTTCCGGTAGCTGCCTGAGGTGGTGATAGCGCCGCTATCCACCGCCACGATCTTGCTGATCATTGTCAGTTCAAAATCATTATCGCCTGGCGCTTCTATGCCTATTTTCATTTTCTCACCACCGGGTTGTTTGTGCCCTTTCACCCTGATCTCACCGCCGATCTCAACCAGGTAGTTCCTGATGCCATGCGCTTCGAGGTAGTTGGCCACCACATCAACACTATAGCCCTGGGCAATGCCATTCACATCGATCTTTATACAGGGTTTCAATTTATGAAGCATCGTTCCTTTCAGCACCAGGTTATTGGAGCCTACACATGCTTTAAGCTTTTTTATAGTGGCTGAATCGGGCAGTCCGGTCATTTTCTTTGGACCGAAGCCCCATGCCTGTACAAGTGGCTCCACCGTAATATCGAAGATGCCGCCGGTTTGCCTGTAGGTATCTATAGATCTTTCGATCACGTTGCGCATATGCGTATCCATGATTACAAAAGAAGCCGAGTCGTTAAACCGGGAGATAAGCGAGAAAGGATTGTAAATAGAAAGCGAGGTATCGATCTTCGCCAGGATGCTATCGATCTGGGGCTGCCCTATGGTGCTATCCTGTGCATACCAGGTAATATGGTACGTTGTGCCCTGGGCCTTTCCATTGATCTGTATTTTTCGCCATGTTGGTTGTTGATTGAAAGCGGTACAGATAACTAACAGCACGTATAAGTAACGCATGCAACAAATTTATGGAAAAGAGATATGTGTATAATGGCTGTTTACTAAGCCAGGTTGGCAAATTTTAATTCAGGCTGGTCTAAAAAGCAAAAAGCCTCTATGACATCAGTCAAGAGGCTTTTTGTAATAAATATGGCAACTACCTACTCTCCCACATTGTTGTGTAGTACCATCGGCCATGAGGGGCTTAACTTCTCTGTTCGGAATGGGAAGAGGTGAACACCCTCGGTATAATCACCATAAGATCTTTGGTCAGATTTTATGTTCACTAACCGTAATAAGTTACATATTGGGAAGTTGTAAATGCGAGCGTAATAGAGCTAACAAATTATCATTGTATTCAAAATTGTTAAAAAAAATTAAAGCGTACGGGTAATTAGTACTACTCGACTTTGATGTTACCATCTTTACATCTGTAGCCTATCAACGTCATCGTCTTTGACGACCCTTAAAAGAATACTCATCTCGTGGAAGGTTTCACGCTTAGATGCTTTCAGCGTTTATCCTGGCCACACATAGCTACTCTGCACTGCACCTGGCGGCACAACAGATACACCAGCGGTGTGTACGACCCGGTCCTCTCGTACTAAGGTCATGTCCACTCAATATTCTAACGCCCATCACAGATAGGGACCGAACTGTCTTGCGACGTTCTGAACCCAGTTCACGTGCCACTTTAATCGGCGAACAGCCGAACCCTTGGGACCTTCTCCAGCCCCAGGATGTGACGAACCGACATCGAGGTGCCAAACCT